>DASXGF010000062.1:0-2475 GCA_036489275.1 Myxococcaceae bacterium
CGAACTCGACGAGCGAAGGCAGCGAGATCTTCATCGTCGAGGGCGATTCAGCCGGCGGGTCGGCCAAGCAGGGACGCGACAGGGCCCGTCAGGCGATTTTGCCGCTGCGCGGCAAGGTGCTCAACACCGAGAACGCGTCGCTCGCCAAGGTCCTCGAAAACAAGGAACTGACCGATCTGGTGACGGCGCTCGGCTGCGGGCTGGGCAAGAACTTCGAGCTGCCCCGCCTCCGCTACGGCAAGATCATCATCCTCGCCGACGCCGACTCCGACGGCAATCACATCGCCACGCTGCTGCTCACGTTCATCTACCGTCACCTGCCGCAGCTGATGACCGCCGGCAAAGTGTTCCTGGCGCAGCCGCCGCTGTACCGGATCGACATCGGCAAGGAGACCTACTGGGCCATCGACGAGGCGGACCGGGACCGGATCCTCAAGGAGAAGTCGAAGGGGAACGCGAAGCCGAACATCACCCGGTTCAAGGGCCTGGGAGAGATGCCGGCCGGAGACCTCAAGGCGACGACCCTCGACCCTCGCCGCCGCCAGTCGCTCAGGGTGAGCATCGCCAACGAGCTCGAGACCGACCGGGTGATCAACGATCTGCTCGGCAAGGATGTCTCGGCGCGCTTCAAGTTCATCATGGAGCGGGCGCGCGAGGTCGAGGGCGAGGAGCTCGACATCTGAGCGGGTGGGGCGGCAGCGCCGGCCGGTCGTTCTCGGCCGACCCCTGCGCGGGACCCCGGCAGCGAGGCGGCAGCGGGCGACCGCTTCTGGACGTGCAAAGGCCTCCCACGTCCCGAATCGGTCACCGGGTCGGGGCGTGCGGTCGCGTCGCTCCTTCGCGGGAGTTGCGATGAGTGAGACCCTGCGATTCATCGGCCTCGACGCCCCGGAGTATGCCCAGGAGCTGGACCTTCGCTGGCGGGTGCTGCGGAAGCCGCTCGGCTTCGAGCGAGACGCGGTGCGGTTCCCCTTCGAGGCGGAGAGCCTGCATCTGATCGCCCTCGAGGCCAGCCGGGTCGTCGGCTGCGTGCTCTTCCACCCGGACGGTCCGGGGACAGGACGGCTGTTCCAGATGGCGGTCGAGCCGGACCGGCAGGGGACAGGGCTCGGCACCCGGCTGGTCCGGGTGCTGGAGGAGGAGCTCGCCCGGCGCGGTTATCGGGAGGTCACGCTCCACGCCCGCGACACCGCGGTCGGCTTCTACGCCCGCCTCGGCTACTCGCCGGTCGGTCCGCCGTACGTCGAGGTGGGCATCCCGCACCAGAACATGCGGCGACCGCTCGGGGCAGACGCCGGAGCCTGACCCGAGCTCCGGGGATCCTGGACCCTCACCCCGGATGCCGAGGGCGCCCCGACGCGCGCTACCCCGGCGTGCAACAGGCGACGGCGGCGCTGAAGGTCACCGTGCAGCCGGCGGCCCAGGCCAGCAGCTCCGCTGGGGGCTCCGGTCGCGGGACTGGCGCTGACAGTGCTGGGGGTCCTCGTCCGTCGCCGGCGCGTGTGAGCGCCGGGCGCGGGCCTCAGAACCGGTCGCGGGCCCGCGTGCGCTCGATCGCCTCGAGCGTCAGGTCGGCGGCCTTCCGCGCCGACGCCGGGTTCTGCCCCGTGACCAGCCGGCCGTCGGCGATGGCGAAGGGCTCGAAGTTCGGCGCCGTCTCCACCTTGGCGCCGAGCGAGGCGAGCCTGTCCTGGAGGAGGAAGGGAACAGCGCGCGTCAGGCCGACCGCCTCCTCCTCGGCGTTGGTGAACGCGGAGACCCGTCGATCTGCCACCACCGGCTTCCCGTCGGAGTCGACGGCGCCGATCAGGGCGGCCGGCCCGTGGCACACGGCCGCCACCACCCGCCCCGCGCTCCAGGCTCGCGAGACGGCGCTGGCCAGCGCCAGGCTCACCGGGAAGTCGAACATCGTCCCGTGTCCTCCGGGGAGGAAGACGGCGTCGAACCGGGTCGCGTCCACCGACTCGAGCGGGATGGAGTGCGCCAGCGTTCGCTTCACGTCGGGGTCTGCCAGGAACCGCTCGACGACCGCTGCCTCGGGGCCGGTCGGAGGCGCAGAGCGAGGGTCAACCGGGATCTTCCCGCCCATGATGGAGGTCACCGTCACGTCGGCCCCCGCGTCGACGAAGCGCATGTACGGCACGGCCAGCTCCTCGAGCCAGACACCCGTCGGCTTCCCCGTGTCGCCCATGGCGGCGTGCGACGTGACCACGATCAGGATTCTCAGCGGGTGCATCCACTCTCCTCGGTCCATCTGCCCGAGAAGTAACGACGAAGGCGAGCCCGCGCCCGTGACGGCTTCGGTTCATGGGACGTGGTGAACGATTCGAGCGTCGACGGCGAGGTGACCAGAAGGTCGGGGGAGGGGGCGGCGGCGGAATGTAGGGAATGGGGACCGCTGGGTCGATGACCTGGACCGGCGGCGGAGGGGCCGGGATCTCGGCGAGGGCCCGGGCCGCAAGCGCGGTCACCGTC
>DASXGF010000712.1:0-2133 GCA_036489275.1 Myxococcaceae bacterium
CACGCCGCCCGCGCCCGCCTGGCGCTCACCGAGTGGATCTCGAGAGAGGACGGACCCTCGAAGGGGTCCTCACCCTCGAACGAGGGCTCAAACGAGTTCTCTGAGACATCGAACGCGGACTCGAGTCCCTTCCGTGAGACGTCGAACGAGCCCCTGGCGGCCTCGTCGCGGACGGGTGAGTCCGTGGTGGTGGACCCGGCGGTGAGTCGGTGAGGGCGGCCCTGGGGGTCGCGGCGCTGGTTCTGGCCACGGTGGGCTGCAGCAAGGGAGGCGGCGCGCCGGCGCAGGCCGAGAAGCCCCTGGTCGGAGGTCTCGGGAAGCGGCTCGCCGCGGGTCCGGTCGCCGACCTCAAGCTCACCAAGGACGGCGCCTACGCGACCTTCCTCCGGAACCCGAAGCGCCCCGCCATCCAGGGGGTCTCCCCGCTCATGGCCCTCGGCGACCTCGGCGTCGCCTCCCTCAAGGACGGGACCGTGCGCTTCGTCGGGCAGGGCGTCTCCAACCGCCCCGGGAGCGTCCTCTTCAGCCCCGACTCGCGGTGGCTCTTCTTCGTCGACGGCTACAACGCGGCCGCCGAGGCCGGGGTGCTCCACACCTTCCAGCTCGGCAGCGCCGGCGAGCCCGAGCTCCGCGGCCGCAGCGTGTCCTTCCTGGCCGTCAGCCCCACCGGCAAGGCCTTCGCCTTCGTCGATGGCGGCGTGCTGCGGGTCGCCGAGCTCGCGCCCGGCAGCGCCGCCCGCGCCGCGGCCACCGATGTCTCGACCGCCCAGTTCACGCCCGACGGCGCGCTGCTCCTCGTCCACCACCGCGCGGCGTCCGGCGGGGCGCTGGAGCGGGTTTTCGTCGACGGGAACCGCCCGGCGGTCCGGCTCGGCGAGTCGGTGGGCGACTGGATCCTCTCCCCCGACGGCAAGCGCGTCGCCTTCGCGGTGAAGAGCACGGTCGTCCGCGACGGCCGGGACCTCTGGGTGGCGACCCTCCCCGACGGGAAGCCCACCCGGGTGGTCACCGGCACCGGGCCGTTCGCCTTCTCGCCCGACAGCGCGCAGCTGGCCCGCATCGAGCGCGAGAAGGCCTCCTCCATCGGAAACCTCGTCGTCGGACCGGCCGAGGGCGGCAAGGGCCGCAAGGTCGCGGAGCGGGTGGGGGACTTCTCCTTCGCCCCGGACGGCAAGGCCATCGCCGCGCTCGCCAACTACGACGAGCAGCAGAGGTGGGGCCGCCTCACCTACGCGCCCCTCCCCGACGGCGCCCCGGTCGAGCTGGGCAAGCGGGTCTCCACCTGGATCTGGAGCCCGGACGACAAGCGCCTCGCCTTCAACCTGCGCGTCTTCCAGCCGCTGCCCTCGGTCGACCTCTGGCTCTACGCGCGCGGAAAGCCGGCGGGCTCGGCGGTCATGGCCAATGTCTATGGCTACGACTTCGGACCCGGCGGAGCGCTCTACCTCCGCTCGGAGTGCATCCGCGAGGCGCGCGCCTGCACCCTGGAGCGGCTCGACCCGAGCATCCCCGACGGCAAGCCCACCCCGGTTCTCGAGGGCATCTTCGGTTTCCGCCCGAGCGAGGCCGGCAACCGCATGCTGGTCACCTACGCCCGCACCGACGCGGACACCTACGACGTTGCGGTCCTGAATCTGAAGACCAGCGTCCGGGTCACGCTCGAGGAGCGCATCCTCCTGCCCGCCCTCTTCGCCGACCCGCAGGGCAACAAGGTCGTGTACCTGGTCTCGCAAGGGGAGCGGTCGGGGCTGTACGTCTGCGATCAGGTGCCGTGACCCTCGCGGCGTTCCTCGTCGTCGCCCTGGCGGTCCTGGGCATCGCCGCGCTCAGCGCCCGGAGGCTCGCCGGGAGCGGCCGGTCCGGCAGGCCCGCGGGTGAGACCCCCTCGGTCGAGGTGACCTCGGAGGGGGTCACGGTCCGCCGCCCGGGGACGACCCCCGGCCACGTGGCATGGAATCAGCTGACCGAGGTGGCGCTCGTCACGACCAGCGCCGGCCCGTCCGCGGACGACGTGTTCCTCGTCCTCCGGGGCGCCGATGCCGGCAGCTGCGTCGTTCCGAACCCGCTGGCCAACGAGCTCGTCCCCCGGCTGCTGCGCCTGCCCGGCTTCGACCACGAGAAGTTCATCGCCGC
>DASXGF010000714.1:0-4643 GCA_036489275.1 Myxococcaceae bacterium
CCACTCCCGGGCTCCAGACCGTCATCCGGTCCGCGGGAAGCAGCCCGGATCCGGACGGCGGGGGAGGCGGAGGGGCGGCAACGCTGACCGTCACGGTGGCCGAGCCGCTCTCGGTGTTGTCGGCGATGCTGGTGGCGATGACGTGGAACGTCCCCGCGCTGGAGGGTGCGGTGTAGAGGCCGGACCCGTTGATGGTCCCTCCGGCCGAGCCCTCCTGGATGGACCAGCTGACCGCGGTGGACTGACCGCCAGTGGTGCCGGTGACCGAGGCGGTGAAGGTCACCGTCCCACCGGTCTGCGTCGAGGCCGAGCCTGGAGCCACGGAGACGGTGATGTTTGGCGCGGCGGTGACGTTGACCGTCGCCGTGGCGCCCTTCGAGCCGTCGGCGACGCTGGTTGCGACGACGTGGAAGGTGCCGGCGTTCCCCGGCGCAGTGTACCGCCCGGAGGCGTCGATGTTGCCGCCGCTCGAGCCTTCCTGGACGAACCAGGTGACGTCGGTGGACTGGCCGCCGTCACCCCCGGTGACCGTGGCGCTGAAGGTGGCGGTTCCGCCGGCGATGAGAGAGGCCGAGGCCGGGGAGATGGAGACCGCGACCGCGGGCGCGGCGGTGACGTCGACGGCGGCGACTGCGGTCTTCGTCGGATCGGCGACGCTGGTGGCGACCACGTGCGAGGGGCCTGCATTCGCCGGGGCGGTGTAATTGCCCGAGCCGTCGACGCTGCCGCCTGCGGCTCCCTCCTGCACCGACCAGGTCACGCCGCTGGACTGGCCGTTCTTGGTTCCGGTGACGCTGGCCTTGAAGGTCAGCTTGCCCTTCGCCTTCGCCGTCGCCGTGCTCGGGGCGACCGCCACCGAGATGCCCTGGTCGTCGGTGACGGTGACGATCGCGGTCGCCTTCTTCGACGGGTCGGCGACGCTGGCCGCGACGACGTGGAAGGTGCCCGGAGCGTCGGGCGCGGTGTAGTTGCCCGAGGCGTCGATGGACCCGCCGCTCTTCCCCTCCTGGATCGACCAGGTCACCGCGGTGGATTGCCAGTGCCGGGTCCCCCGCACCGAGGCGGTGAACGTCGCTGACTGACCGGTGCTCACCGAGCTCGCCGACGGAGCGATCCGGACGCGGATCCCTCGCCACTTGACGTGGACGGTGGCGGTCGCCTTGCGGCGAGCGTCGGTGGTGCTGGAGGCGACGACGTGGAAGGTCCCCTCGGCATCGGGCGTGGTGTAGTTGCCCGCGACATCCACCGTGCCTCCGCCGCTCTCCTGGACCGCCCAGGTGAGGGCCTCGGGACTCTCTGCCACGCCGCCGAGCCCCATCGTGGCGAAGGCCAGCGATTCGCCAGGTTCGAGCGAGACCGGAGTCGGGGCGATTCCGCCGTTCGCCGCACTCCCAACCTGCCCGCCGCAGGCAGCGAAAAGAAAAACAGACAACAAAGTGAACGCAACGGTTCGTTCAGTTCGCATGGAGGCGCGGACTTAGAAGGTCCGACGCGACCCGGGCGAGAAGCGGGAGGCTCAGGGCTCGCTTCTTAGGCTGCCCGGCACATCCACCGACATCGACGCGCAGAGGCTCATGCGCTCGCACCTCATGGAGGCGCGTGGTCAGAGGGAAAATGCGACGTTCAGTTCATGTGTCTACGGAACGGATCGGATCTGAAGACAGACCGGTTCGTCGATGCCATCGAAGCGAGAAGCTGAGCTGTTCGATGGTCGGCCCTGGCCATGCTCAACGGTAAACAGCAAAGAAATTAATGTGAGACATGTAGCGACATGCAAAAATCCGCCGGGAGTTCAGACGAGCGCGGGGGCCGCAAGCCGGCTCAGGCCGGCGCGTGCCTCGCCCGTGGAGCGAGGTCCTGGAGCGCGGCCGCCATCCTGCGCGCCGCCTCGTCCAGCTCCTGCTCGTCGAGCGGGGTGAACCCGAGCCGCACCGCGTGCACCGGGCCTCCGTCGAACGCGTAGCGCCGCCCGGCGAGGAACCCGACTCCGTGCTCGACCCCGCGCTCACTCCAGAGGTCGAGGTCCACGGCGGGGTCGATCCGGGCCCACAGGGCCATCCCGCCCGCCGGCGGCGAGACATGCACCACCGAGCCCAGGTGCGTCCGCAGCGCCGCCACCAGCGCATCCCGGCGCGCCCGGTACACCCGCCGCATCCGCCGCACGTGCCGGACCAGGTCCCCGTCCTCGAAGAGCTCGGCCACCGCGCACTCGTGCGCCTGGTCCCCTTGGAGATCGGTCGACACTCGCAGCTCGGTGATGCGGGCCAGCACCGCGGTCGGGGCGACCAGGTACCCGATGCGCAGGCCCGGCGCGAGCACCTTGGACAGCGTTCCCACGTAGATGACCACTCCCGCCTCGTCGCGGCTCGCCAGCGGGAGCACCGGCCGTCCGTCGTAGTGGAACTCGTGATCGTAGTCGTCCTCGATGACCACCGTGCGGTGCTTCCGGGCGATCTCCAGCAGCGCCATCCGTCGCGCCGCCGGTAGCACCGACGTCGTCGGGAACTGATGGTGCGGCGTCAGGTAGATCGCCCGGAGCGGCCGCTGGTCGGCGAGCGAGGCCAGCGCCGCGACGTTGACCCCGTGCGCGTCGACCGGCACCGGGACCAGCGTGGCGCCGGAGAGCCGGAGCGCCGCCCACGCGCCGGGATGGCCCAGCCCCTCCACCGCGACCACGTCACCCGGACCGAGCAGCGCCCGGGCGATGAGGTCCAGCGCCATCTGGCTACCCCGGGTGACGAAGACCGTGTCCTCGGTGGCAGGGAGGGCCCGGGTCGAGGCGAGCATCTCGGCGAGCGCCACGCGCAGTCTCGGATGGCCGCGGGGATCTCCGTACCCGAGCAGCGCCCGGCCGTGCCGCGCCAGCGCCCGGCGGTAGGCCCGCGACAGCTCCGCCGCCGGCATGCGCCGCACGTCGGGCGCGCCCTTCGCCAGCACCAGCACCCCCGGTGGGAAGTCCGGCACCCGCGCCGATGGGACCTCCGGGCCCAGCGGGAAACCCGGCGCAAGTGAGAGCCGTGTCCGCAGACGCTCGCGGGGAATGCGCGTCGAGCCGGGCGGGAGGTCGCGGGCGACGAACGTCCCTCCCGCGGGCCGCGTGTTCAGCCAGCCCTGCGCGATGAGCTCGCCGTACCCGGCCAGGACGGTGTTGCGGTGGATGCCCAGCGCGCCCGCCAGGGTCCGGGACCCCGGCAGACGCATCCCCGGGCGAAGGCGTCCCGAGCGGATGTCCTGCTGCAGCGCCTCGGAGAGCTGGAGGAAGAGCGGCTCGCTGCGCGATGGGTCGAGCACCACGGTGTGCTGCCAGGAGCGCATCTCTGTTGCCGCGGACCTCCTCGGGCGCCCCGGAGTATTGCCTCTCGGCCGGTCCGGGGAAATGGACCAGTTTCGGCGAAGTCGACTGGGCCAGATCCCCGCAACTGGCCCATTCGCTTTGGAAGGACTGGCCCTCCAGCGGGTCGTCCGACTGGCCCACCGTGGCACCTTGCGCCGGGCGAGATCCCCCGCGCCGGCGCCCACCAGGAGGTGGCCCATGAGACTGAACGTTCGCCGCACCCTGCTCGCCGCCGCGCTTCTGGCCGTCGGCTGCGGAGCAGGTGCCTCCCCGCCGGACCCCGCCTCGACCACAGGCGACACGGCCGCGATGACGGCCGCCGATGCGCAGGGCATGTCCGACCAGCACCGCCGGGATGACGGGGATCGCGCGCCGCGCTTCCTCATCGTTCCCAAGCACGTTCCCGTGGCCGGAAAGACGACCTTCGGGTGGATCCCCGAGTTCTGGCGGTACATCTACTCCGTTCCGGCCAGTCAGAATCCAGAGCTGGTCGACTCGGCCGACTGCGGGGTGGGCCAGTCGGGTCCGGTCTTCTTCATCCCCGGCGAGCAACACGACGTCTACACCCGGAGCTGCACCATTCCCGCGCGCACACCGGTGTTCTGGGCCATCTGGTCCCTGTTCAACGACTACCCGTGCCCGGACCCGACCTTCCAGCCCGCGCCGGGACAGAGCCTGGTCGACTTCCTCGCCCAGGGGGCGCAGGGCTTCGACAACGCGGTCACGAACCTCGCCGCCACCATCGACGGCAAGTCCATCGAGGTGAGCCGCTACCGCGACACCACCGGGCTGGTGACCTTCACCGGCGATCCGAGCCTCACCTCCACGCTCGATGGCTGCGTCACCGGGAGTCCTCAAGTCGGAGTGGCGGACGGATGGTTCGTCCTCCTCCTGCTGTCTCCGGGAGATCACACCCTGGTCGTGACCGCCACCGCCCCGAGCGGGCACGCGACCAGCCAGACCTTCGACCTCCACGTGCAGGGCCACGAGGACGACGACTGAGCGAGGCGTCCGCCGGTCGACGAACACCCCTGCGCGCCGGCTGCAGCGCCGGGCCGGAGTGCGGGCGTCGGGTTACACAGGCCGGTCGATGCTGCTCTCCACCGTGCTTGCCCTGTCGCTCTCGGCGGCGCCATCCGAGGACGTCGCCACCGCCACCCAGTCCTGGCAACAGGGTCGCCTGAAGCGGCTCCAGGCCGAGGACGGGTGGCTGACCCTCGTCGGTCTCGGGTGGCTGAAGGAAGGGGCGAACAGCGCCGGCTCGGATGGAAAGGCGGACGTCGTCTTCCCCGAGGGCGCGCCGAGGAAC
>DASXGF010000742.1:0-10461 GCA_036489275.1 Myxococcaceae bacterium
ACACCTTCAACGTCCCGCGGCTGGGGACGATCGCCGGTGTCTCGGTGCTCGACGGCGTCATGCGCCGTGGGTCGTCGGTGCGCATCGTCCGTGAGGGCAAGCAGGTGGGCGCCGGCAAGGTGACCAGCCTCAAGCGCTTCAAGGACGACGTCCGCGAGGTGGAGAAGGGCTTCGAGTGTGGTGTCGGTGTCGAAGGCTTCACCGACTTCAAGAACCTCGACGTGATCGAGGCCTTCGAGATCGAGGAGACCCGGCCCAGCCTGTTCTAGGGCCGGGCTGCCCCTCGACGAGGAGGGGAGCTGCAGCCATGTTCGTCGGCGTTGCCCGCCTCACCTTGCAGATCACGGAATCCGGCTCGCTGAAGTCGAAGCGGCAGGTGCTCCGTCGCGTCACCGATCGGCTGAAGGCCCGGTTCAACGTCTCGGTCGCCGAGGTGGAGGACCAGGACCTCTGGCAGCGCGCCACCATCGCGCTGGCGGTGGTGAGCGCGGACCGCCGCCACGTCGACGAGCAGATCCAGAAGATCATCCACTTCGTCGAGGAGATGTACGTTGCCCCGCTCCTCACCCGGGAGCTGGAGATCCTCGCCTTCGGCGATCAGCTGTTCGGCGGCGGAACCCAACCGGACGACGGGAGCACCCTCGAGCTGCCCTTCGCTCGCGAGGACCGGAGCCTCGCAGAGGCCGAGGGGATGGCCGACTGGGACCGCAGGCCAGGGACGCTGGTCCAGGGGCGGCCCGGCTCCCGTGGTGGAGGAGACCTGACCCTCACCGAGGCGAGGGCCCGGGCGCGGAAGCTCCGCAACAAGCGCGACTGGGAAAAACCGTGAGCGTCCCCGGTCGACCGGAGCGGGTGGGAGCGGAGATCCAGGCTGCGGTGGGCGACCTGCTCAGCCGGGGCGAGCTCCGCGATCCGCGCATCGGTTACATCACCATCACCGGGGTGAAGATGAGCCCCGACCTCCGGGTGGCCCGGGTCTTCTGGTCCTCGCTCGGGACCGAGGCGGAGCGGAAGGAGACCCAGGCCGGGCTGGACGCGGCCAAGGGATTCGTCCGCCGCGAGGTGACCGCCCGGGTCAAGCTCCGGGTCTCGCCCGAGGTCTTCTTCGTCTTCGACAAGAGTGTGGGAGAGGGTGACAAGATCGACCGCCTCTTGCGGGAAGTGAAATCGAAAGAGGGATGGTGAGGTCGCGCCGGAGCGTTACACTTCGGCGGGCGGGGTCGCCCCCTCCTTCATGAACGGCGTTCTGGTCATCGACAAACCGCAAGGGCCCACCTCCTTCGAGGTGGTCCGGCGGGTCAAGTCGGCGCTCGGCCTGAAGCGAGCGGGCCACACCGGAACGCTCGATCCGATGGCCACCGGCGTGCTCCCGGTCTGCCTCGGCGAGGCCACCAAGCTGGCCGGACTGCTCACCGAGGGCGACAAGTCCTACGACGCCGTGGTGCGGCTCGGGCTGGTGACCGACACCCAGGACGTCACCGGGACGGTGCTCGAGACGCGGCCCGTTCCTCCGCTCTCGGTGGAGCTGCTCGAGTCGGCCCTGGAGCGCTTCCGCGGGACCTTCTCCCAGGTGCCACCGATGTACTCGGCGGTGAAGGTGAAGGGGAAGCGGCTCTACGAGCGCGCGCGGGCCGGTGAGACCGTCGAGCGAACCCCCCGTCAAGTCTCGGTCTTCTCGCTCGTGCTCCGCGACTTCTCGGCGTCGGAGTGCACGCTCTCGATCCGCTGCTCCAAGGGATTCTTCGTGCGGACGCTCGCCGACGACCTCGGCCGGGCGCTGGGCTGCGGCGGGGCGCTCAAGAGCCTGCGCCGGACGGCCAGCGGTCCCTTCGCGCTGGACCGCGCGCTCCCCCTCTCGCAGGTCGAGGCGCTCGGGGTGGCCGGCACGGCGGGGCGGGCCACGCTCGCGGCCCGCATCGTGCCGATGGCGGCGGCATTGCCCGACATGCCGGTCGTGCAGGTCACCGAGCCCGACGTGGCCCGCGTGCTCCACGGCGTTCCGCTGGTGCTCGCTCCGGGCGCGCCGGCGGGGCGGGTGCGAGTGCTCGGGCCGGACGGTGCGCTGCTCGCAGTCGGCGAGGTCCACGAGGGACGTCTCGGCTACGTCCGGGTGGTGGCGCCCCGGTGAACGTCACCGTCCTGGTCCCTTCCACCCTCCGGTCGGCGGTGGACGGCAAGCACAAGCTGGACCTCGGGGTGCCCGCCGGAGCCGACGTGGGTGAGGTGCTCCAGACGCTCCTCACGCTGTATCCAAAATTGCGCGCGGCGATGGCCAGCGAGACGCGGCCCCGCCGGCAGCAGCTCACCGTGGTGGTCGAGCCCCGCCCGGCCGGCCGCGGCTCGCGCGACGGCGTCCGGGTGTGGCTCTTCGCCCCGGCCGGCTCGACCGAGCCGACACGGCCTTCCCAGAGCTAGAAGGTGAGGCGCGCGGTGAGCCCGGCGAACCGCGGGCCGATGGCCGGCAGCACGTCGAGCCGCGCCTCGGGAGCGCCGTACTTCTTCGCCAGCGCCCGGTCGTGCTCCAGGGCCAGCTTCGTGCTCTCCTCCGGGGTGGTCACCATCTCCGGGATGGTCATCGCCCAGGTGAACAGGCCACCGCCGAGCACGACGCCCGAGGCGATGAGCGCCGTCCCGATGGTGGTGGTCTGGTGATTCCGGTCGACGCAGTCGTTGTAGACCTGGGGCTGCGGGGCGGCGAAGCACTTGCCGTCCCCGAGGCTCTGCGCGTTGCCGAGCACCACCAGGCCCGAGGCCACCCCCGCGGCGAGCGTCACCACCGAGCCGACGATGAGCCACGTCCGCTGCCGTGTCCGTTCGGCTGAACGGACGGCGAGGTCGGGCCGGTCCACCGCGTTGTAGAACTCCTGGGCTCCCAGAGGCCGAGTCCCGATGAAGGCCTCGTTGGTCCGTGGGCTGAACCGGACCATGTCCTGCAGGAACGTCTCCCGCGCCGCGCCCGCGGGTGGCAGCGCCAACCGCATGGAGTCGCCGTGGTCCGAGTGCGCGTTGGGGTCGAGGAGGATCTCCCCCGGCGCCTGGGTGCTCTGCCCGGGTGTCTGGGTGCTCTGCGTGAGTGTCTGCGTGCTCTGCGCGGGTGGCTGGATGCTGTCTGTTGGTGTCTGGGTGCCCTGCGCGAGCACCGGTGTTGCAAGTCCAAGTAAGAAGACCACGATGAGGCCGCTCCGCATCGTGCTCACCCCCAAGCTCAGCGTGCTCCCCTCGGAGCCGGAGGTTGGCAGACCGCTCGGCCGTTCGCCAGCAAAGACGCGAGATTGCAATCCCGGGTCCAGGGGCCTATAAGCCCGCGACCCCCGGGTCCGGCGCCTGCACCCCTCCGCGGACGGCCGACTCCAAGCCCTGGGGACTGTTAGCCCTTCACATCGGAGCGGGACGGAGTCAGTACCCATGGCAGTTCTCAGCGAGCGCAAGACGGCCGTCGTCCAGCAGTACCGCACCCACGAGACCGACACCGGCTCACCCGAGGTGCAGGTGGCGCTGCTCTCCGAGCGCATCAACATGCTCACCGAGCACTTCAAGACGCACAAGAAGGACTTCCACAGCCGGCGGGGCCTCCTCAAGCTCGTCGGCCAGCGTCGGCGGCTGCTCGACTACCTCAAGACGAAGGACAACACGCGGTACCGGAAGCTCATCGAGGGCCTCGGCATCCGCAAGTAAGCAGGACCGTTTTCGACATCCCTCGCCGGCGCAGCACGGGCGCCGGCGATCCCCGGAAGGCACCAGGGAGAGGAGTTTCCGGTTTCCGTTCGGAGCCACCGACCTGTTCGCAGGGTCGTCGGCGGCTGCGGTCAGAGACTGAAAGTTCCTTGCCACCTGGGCGCCGGGCCAGACCGGAAGGCCACCTCGGCCCGTGCCCGAGCAAAACGCAAGGAACGAATCACATGCATCTGAAGAAGAGCGTCCGGGTCGGCGACAACGAGCTGGTCCTCGAGACCGGCAAGCTGGCGAAACAGGCCGACGGCGCAGTCACCGTCCGCTACGGCGACACCATCATCCTCGTCAGCGCGGTCAGCGCGAAGGAGAAGAAGGACGTCGACTTCCTCCCCCTGACCGTCGAGTACCAGGAGAAGCTCTACTCTGCCGGGCGCATCCCCGGGAGCTACTTCCGCCGCGAGGGCCGGCTGACCGAGAAGGAGACGTTGACCTCCCGCCTCGTCGACCGCAGCTGTCGCCCGCTGTTCCCCGACGGCTACGCCTACGAGACCCAGGTCATCGCCGGGGTCATCTCCTCCGACGCGGAGAACGAGGGCGACGTCCACGGCATCACCGGCGCCTCGGCGGCGCTGATGGTCTCGAACATCCCCTTCAACGGTCCAATCGCCGGCATCCGCGTGGGCCGGGTCGGCGGGCAGCTGATCGCCAATCCCACCGCCAAGCAGCGTCTGGAGGGCGACCTCGACCTCGTCATGGCGTGCAGCAAGGACGCCATCGTCATGGTGGAGGGCGGGGCGAACGAGGTCTCCGAGGCGGACATGGTCGCGGCGCTCGAGTTCGGCAAGGCCGCGGTGGCCCCGGTGCTCGAGCTGCAAGAGGCGATGCGCCGCGAGCTCGGCGTCCAGGTGCGCGAGTACGACAAGGCGGCCACCGCCGACGAGTCGCTCCGGATGCGCGTCCGCGAGCTGGCCATGCCGGCCATCGCCGCGGGCTACGGCATCCACGAGAAGCACGACCGGTACGCCGCGCTCTCCCAGGCGAAGAAGGACACCCTGGCCCGGCTGAAGGCGGACCTCGGCGAGACCTTCACCCCTCAGCTGGAGAAGCTGGCCAAGGCGGTGGTCGAGGACCTCAAGTACGACCACATGCGCGAGCTCACCGTGAGCGGTGGGCGCATCGGCGGCCGCCCGCACGACGTGGTCCGGAACATCACCTCCGAGGTGGGGCTGCTTCCCCGCGTGCACGGCTCGGCGCTCTTCACCCGCGGCGAGACCCAGGCGCTGGTCGCGGTGACCCTCGGCACCAGCGACGACGAGCAGCGGCTGGAGCTGCTCTCCGGGCAGACCTTCAAGCGGTTCATGCTCCACTACAACTTCCCACCGTTCAGCGTGGGCGAGACCAAGCCGCTCCGCGGGCCCGGCCGCCGCGAGATCGGCCACGGCGCGCTCGCCGAGCGGGCGCTCCGCGGGATGCTGCCGAGGAGCGAGGACTTCCCCTACACCATCCGCGTGGTCTCGGACATCCTCGAGTCCAACGGGTCGTCGTCGATGGCCTCGGTGTGCGGCGGGACGCTGAGCCTCATGGACGCCGGCGTGCCGATCAAGGCGCCGGTGGCCGGCATTGCGATGGGCCTGGTCAAGGAGGGCGAGAAGATCGCCATCCTCTCCGACATCCTCGGTGACGAGGACCACCTTGGGGACATGGACTTCAAGGTCTGCGGCACCAAGGACGGCATCACCAGCATCCAGATGGACATCAAGATCACCGGCCTCACGACGGAGATCATGTCCCGGGCGCTGGAGCAGGCCCGCCGCGGCCGGCTGCACATCCTCGGCGAGATGATGAAGGCCCTGGACGCGCCGCGGAAGGAGATCAGCAAGTACGCGCCGCGGATCACCACCATCATGATCCGGCCGGAGTTCATCAAGAACGTCATCGGGCCGGGCGGCAAGGTGATCAAGGACATCATCAACCGCACCGGGGCCTCCATCAACATCGAGGACTCGGGCCGGGTGGACATCGCCAGCAACAACTCCGAGGCGGTGCAGCAGGCCATCACGATGATCCAGGCGCTGACCCGCGAGGCCGAGGTCGGGAAGATCTACCTGGGCACCGTGCGGAAGATCGCCGAGTTCGGCGCCTTCGTGGAGCTGTTCCCCGGGACCGACGGGCTCATCCACATCTCCGAGCTCTCGGACAAGCGGGTGAAGAGCGTGTCCGACGTGTTGAAGGAAGGCGACGAAGTGATGGTGAAGGTCATCTCCATCGACCGGAGCGGGAAGATCCGGCTGTCGCGCAAGGAAGCCCTGGCCGAGCGCGCCGGCACCGCCGTTCCTCCCGCGCAGGCCAGCGCCGCCGACGAGGCCCCCAAGGCGAAGGCCTGAGGCGTCAGGGGCGGGCGGAAGGATGCGCCGCATGCGCGACCTCCGTCCGCTCCCATTCTCGAGGTGGCCGTGACTCCCGTCCGGATCCAGATCCGGCGCGTGCGGGCTCACCCGCAGCCGCTGCCGCTCCCGCGCTACCAGAGCGAACAGGCAGCCGGGCTCGACCTCTGCGCGGACATCGACGGTGACTGGACGCTCGCCCCTCAGGCCCGGCGTGCCGTTCCGACGGGGATCGCGATCGCGCTCTCCGAGGGCTTCGAGGGGCAGGTGCGTCCCCGATCGGGGCTGGCTCTCCGACATGGGATCACCTGCATCAATGCCCCGGGCACCATCGACTCGGACTACCGGGGCGAGATCCAGGTCCTGCTGGTGAACCTCTCCGGCGAGCCGTTCACCCTCCGGCGCGGCGAACGCATCGCGCAACTGGTCGTCGCGCCGGTGGTCCGCGCGGAACTGGAGGAGGTGGACACACTCCCCACCACCGTCCGCGGCGACGGCGGTTTCGGAAGCACTGGACGCTGAAGCCGCGCGCTTCGGAGGCGCAGCGTCGGCTGGTACACTCCGGGGCCTCGTTCCACGTCGCGTTTTTTCGGGGAGCACGCGCACTTTGCTCTGCTACCGCTGCGGCAGCCACGTTCCAGACTCGGCCGAACGCTGCAGTACGTGCGGTCAGCGCCAGGTGGGGACGGCGCGCATGCCGAGCACCACCGGCATCCGCCGCAAGCTCTCGCCCGCGCTACTCGCCGGCGCTCCGTACCGCCTCGGCGATCGCATGGCGGAGCGCTACGTCGTCAAGGATGCCATCGGCATCGGTCCGCTGGGCTACGTCTTCCGCGCCTCCGACGAGCAGCAGGGCTTCGACGTCGCGGTGAAGATGATTCACCCGCGCTTCGTGCAGACCGCCGAGGAGCGCGAGGCGTTCACCCGGGCCATCGAGCCGGCGCGCCGGTTCATGCAGCCGTCGCTCTCCCGCGTGCACGATCTCGGGGTGGACCAGGGCTGGCCCTTCATCACCTACAGCTTCCTCGACGGGCTCACGCTGCGGCGGATGATCGACTCGCGGCTGGCGAAGGGACAGACCTTCACCCTCGATGAGGTCGAGCCGTTCCTGGGGCAGCTCGCCGCGGCGCTCGAGGCGGCGCACCCGGTGGGCGCCCACGCCGACCTCAAGCCGGAGAACGTGGTCATCCTCCCGGACATGCTCCGGCTGATCGACTGGGGCGTTGCGCGCGCCGTGCCGCGGCTCCCCTTCGTGCAGGCGCAGAGACAGAAGTCCACCCACCGCTACCTGGCGCCGGAGGTGGTGTCCGGCGGCGACGCGGACCCACGGGCGGACCTCTACGCCCTGGGCGTGCTGGTCGGCGAGATGCTCACCGGCCTCACCCCGGACGAGGACATCCCCGAGCTGCGGCTCACCGCGCCCGAGCTCCCCGAGGCGGTGGAGGGCTTCTACCGGAAGGCGCTCAACGAGCGTCCGGAGGCGCGCTTCCGCAGCGTCCGTGAGCTGTACGAGGAGTTCGCCGCGCTGCTTGCTCCGAGCGCGGGCCCGGTGGCGATCCCGCCCGGAACCTCGCTGGCCGCTGCCGCGGCGCAGGCCGAGGCCGCGGCTCCGCACGCCGAGCCGGTGGAGGAGCTGGAGCCGATTCCGGAGACCGAGGCCCCGGTCGCCGTCGTGCCGGAGGCGTCCGCATCCGAGGCTCCGGCGAGCCCGGAGCCCATTGCCGCCGCGTCGCTGCCCCGGTTCGAGGGCCACCCTCCGGAGACGCCCCGCCACACCCGCGAGGTGGTCGCGCTCGAGCCGCCCGACTGGTCGGCGGCGACTGCCGCGCCCGCCGAGTCGCCGCCGCCGCGCCCCGGATCGGGACGCTGGCGCTCGCTCAAGATGTGGGACGAGGAGGCCGACACCTCCGGTTCCGCCGAGCGCTCCGGCCCGGCCGCCGCGGCCGAGGCCACTGGACCCGAGCTGCCGGTCAACACCCAGCCCGCGCTCGCGCTGGTGGGCCGTAGGCCGGCGGCGTCGGGCAGCCTCCTGGACCACTCCGAGGAGGAGGCCGATGCCGCGGTGGCCGGCCTCACCGAGATCGGCGGCGAGGAAGAGGGGAGCGACGAGCCGCTCCTGGCCGAGGCCCTCGGGGTCGACCTGGTGGTCGACGGAGACGAGCCCGTCCCGGCCTCGCGTGCCTCCGGCCGTCCCACGCCGTCGCCCGCTGCCCTGACGCCCGTGCCCGTTGCCGAGCCGCCGGCCCAGGAGTCATCGCGTGCGCCGGCGACCTCGACCCCGACGCCGGTGCCCGAGCCCCCCCGTGTGACGCCGGTGACCGCTTCGCCCGTGCGCGAGATTCCGCGCCTGGTCCCGGACTCGCGTCCCTGGCCGGCCGAGGGGCGTCCGGCACCGTACCGCCGCGAGATGCCGGAGGGCCCGCGCTCCCGTGAGGCAGCCTCGGCTCGCCCTTCGCCGGTCGCGGCCGCCGCCGCTTCGCTGGCCGAAACCCCGGCGGCGTCCGCCCGCAGCGTGCTGCCGCCTCCGCCGTCCATCGCGCCGCTCCGGTCGCCGGCGCCCCGCCTGGCTCACCTGGAGCCGCAGGCCGCGTCGCCCACGCCGGTCTCCATCGTTCCAGAGCCCTCGCCCACCCGGCAGGAGCCGGTGGTCTCGGCGGTGGGCGAGACGCCGACCCCGCCCGTCGCGACACCGCAAGTCGCCTCGCGTGGCGCCGGGAGCTGGAGCCCGGCGGAGCTGCTCGCCCAGGTCATCGCCGAGATCAAGTCGGAGGAACGTGGCGCAGGCCTGCCCCAGGGCACCAGCTGGGAGCCCGTCCCGCTCGACGCCACGCAGCCCATCTCCACCGACGAGGTGGCGGCGCGGCTGGCGGCGGCCGAGGCCGCGGCGGGTCCGGCCACCGTGTCGGTCCGGGCGGCGGACGACGAGGACTTGCCGGCGCTCCGCCACGAGGCTGGCCGCGCGGGCATCCGCATGGCGCTGCTCACGGCCGCCGGACTCATCGTGGGAATCCTCGGCGGGTGGACGATCGTGAAGCTGTCCAAGCCGCCACGGCCCCAGGTGGAGCGCATCTCCGAGGTCCGGCCCGCGCAGGCGCCTGCCCCCGCGCAGAAGTGAGCGGGCCCGGCCGGCCGTGACGGCCCGAGGCGACGCTGGCGCGTCCCGGACGTGTCGGATAAAGCCTGTGGGCGATGATTCCTCGCTACTCACGCCCGGAGATGGTGGCGCTGTGGACGTCGCCGGCCCGCCTCCGCCGCTGGCGCGACGTCGAGCTGGCCGCGCTCGAGGGCATGGTGAAGGCCGGGATCGCTCCGGCGGACGCGCTGGCCCAGTGCCGCGCCCGCTCCGGTGACTTCGACGACGGCGACGCCGCCCGCATCGACGAGATCGAGCGGACCACCCGCCACGACGTCATCGCCTTCCTCACCTTCATGGAGGAGCGCATCGGGCCTTCCGCGCGGTGGCTGCACTTCGGGATGACCTCCTCCGACGTGCTCGACACCTCGCTGGGGATGATCCTCCGCGACGCGGCGGACCTCCTCCTCGCCGGCGTCGACCGGGCGATGGCCGCGGTGAAGGCGCGGGCCTTCGAGCACCGGCGAACGGTGATGATCGGCCGGAGCCACGGCATTCACGCCGAGCCGATGTCCTTCGGTCACAAGCTGGCCATCTGGTACGACGAGCTCCGCCGCGGCCGGGAGCGCCTGGTCCGCGCCCGCGCCGTCATCGCGGTGGGGAAGATCTCCGGCGCGGTCGGCACCTTCGCCCACCTCCCTCCGGCGGTCGAGGAGCAGGCCTGTCGGCTGCTGGGGCTCACGCCGGCTCCGGCCTCGAGCCAGGTCATCCAGCGCGACCGCCACGCCGAGTACTTCGGCGCCCTGGCGCTGCTGGCCACGAGCATCGAGAAGTTCGCGGTGGAGATTCGCCACCTGCAGCGCACCGAGGTGCGCGAGGTCGAGGAGCCGTTCGCCGCCGGGCAGAAGGGCAGCTCGGCAATGCCCCACAAGCGGAACCCCATCCTGTCGGAGAACCTCACCGGCCTGGCGCGGCTGATGCGCGGCTATGCGCTCGCCGCGCTCGAGGACGTCCCGCTGTGGCACGAGCGCGACATCTCGCACTCCAGCGTCGAGCGGGTCATCGGCCCCGATGCGACGGTGACCCTGGACTTCATGCTCCACCGCTTCGCCGGGCTGGTGGAGCAGATGCGGGTGTCACCCGAGCAGATGCGGAAGAACCTCGATCTGCTCGGCGGCGTGGTGCACAGCCAGCGCCTCCTGCTCGATCTGGCGCGCAAGGGCGTCGACCGGCAGGCGGCGTACGTCATCGTCCAGCGCAACGCGATGCGGACCTACGCCGAGGGGATCGACTTCCGGACCGCGCTCTCCCAGGACAAGGAGCTCGGCAAGT
>DASXGF010000078.1:0-3935 GCA_036489275.1 Myxococcaceae bacterium
AGCGCGGAGATCTCCGGGAGCGAGTAGAGCTGGTCGCGCATCTGGATGCGCACCGAGTTGTTCTCGCCCTCGACGATGCGGTACGGCATCACCGCCATCGCCTTCTTCACCTCGTCGGAGAAGTAGTACCGGCCGATCAACCGCTTGGCCGAGTACACGGTGCTCTCCGCGCGGGTGATGATGTTGCGCTTGGCAGTGTTGCCGACCAGCACCGTCCCGTCCTCGAGGAACGAGACGACTGACGCGTGGTTCACCTCGCCCCACTCGTTGGGGAGGACCACCGGCTCACCGTTCTCGACGATCGACACGCAGGAGTACGACGTCCCGAGGTCGATGCCGATCGCGATGTCATCCGCCATGCACCCTCCAGTTCCTGGCCCACGCGGGCCGGGTGACGGGGCACACGGGGGGTCCGACTTCCCGTGAGCCCCCCGGTTCGCGGCGGCCCCAGATGTTACCTTCTATGGCGGAGGCACGACGGAACCAGATGGGCGGAAGCTTCGGTATTCTCACCTCGCACCCGGACCTCCTCGCGTGCCAGCTCTTGCGGCTCGACGCGCAGGTTCAACTGGGCATCAGCACACACTCGACCACCCTCGTCGGGCTGGGGACCGTGTCCGCCGGGGAGGCGCTGCTGCGCCGCTGGTCGGTCCGCGTCGCCCCGCGCACGCTCGCCGATCTGGAGCTCGCCGCTCCAGCCTCGGCGCTGCTCTACACCGGACAGGCGCTCGGCCCCGGCGCGGACGAGGACATGCAGCCCCTGCGACACGGCAGCTGGATCTTCTCCTGCGAGGGTGAGCTGGAGGAGTTCCCCCGCGTCCAGGCGTGGCTCGACGCCGAGCTCCCGCCCCACCTCGTGCGGGCGGTGGGGACTCGCAGCGTCGCCTCGGCCAGCTTCGCCCTCTTCCTCGGTGCGCTCCCGCCCCTGGACCAGAACCGACCGCTGGCGGCGCGGGACGCCGCCCGGATGCTGGGGCAGGTGGCCCGCGTGCTGGCCCAGCGGTCGGCGGCGGAGGGGGCGGCCCGGGCGGCGCGCCTGCTCCTGATGGCCACCGACGGGCGGGTGCTCCTCGCCGCGCGGACGGGTGACCTCCCCGCGCAGATGCGTCTCCTGGAAGGCGAGGCGAAGTGCCGCCGCTGCGCGCTCGACGACCAGTCCAAGTCGCGGTCGCTCGTCCGGGCCCATCTCCGGTCGCGGTCGGTGGCCGTGACCTCGTTGCCCCTCGGCCCCGGTGCGCACTGGCTTCCCATCCCCGACGGTGGCGCGCTCGGCGTGGGGCCGAGCCTCGAGCCCGAGCTGCTGACCTAGTCGCCTCTCAGCTCAGCGTGCGTCCCACAGCGGGGTGAGGGACGCGGCGGCGACCTTCGCCAGGATGTTGCACCCGGCGTGGAAGATCGTGCTCCCCACGATGGTCCCCGTGCGCTCGCGGAGCCAGCCGAAGAGCAGCGCGGGGAAGAAGACCAGCAGGCGCGAGGCCGAGAAGATGGCCAGGTGGCCGACGGCAAACAGCGCCGCGGTCAAGAGGAAGGCCGGCCCGACGACGACTCCGGCGATGCGCGCCCCGTTCGGCCAGACCTGCTTCAGCCGCGCCTGCAGCCAGCCCCGGTAGAAGAACTCCTCGGGCAGCGCGGTGACGAAGACCTCGTCGACGACGTTGCTCCAGCCGTACCCGACCGGCACGCGGAGGTGGAAGGTGAGCCCCGGCGGGGCGCCGCCATGCCCGAGGGCCACGAGATGTCCCAGCCACACCCGGTAACCGAGGACGAAGAGCGGCGCGATGACCGCGAGGAGCCCGAGCGCGAGCGGCACGTCGGTGCGCCAGCCCGCCAGGGTGGCTCCATAGTCGCGCGCGTCCTCGCCCGTCCGACGCATCGCCGCGAGCGGGAGGTAGAGAAAGGCGACCACCGCCGTCACCTTGGCCCACGGGGGCGGGGCGAGCAGCGAGACGGCGATGATGGCCGCGAAGGCCGCGGCCCAGAGCAGCAGCGCCTGGCGGAGAACGGCCTCGCGGTTCAAGGCGGATGTCCCCCGAGCTGGGCCCGGACCGAGGCGAGCGCCGCCACCCGGGACGAGGACCCGCGCCGCCCGGTCACCACGCCGACGAGCCGCCCCTGAGGGTCCACCACCGGGCTTCCAGGGGGGAGCTGCAGCGACACCTCGAACCAGGGGCCGGTCTCCACGCGACTCACCTTGCCGAGCCGCGGCGACTTCCCGTCCGGACCGATGCCCACCACCCACTCTCCGGGGACGAGCGGCTCGAGGCGGGCCGGCGGCGCGGGGAAGGGGCCGTCTCCGTCGATGGCCAGGAGCACGAGCCCGAGCGAGGTCAACCGGTCCACCACCCGTGCCGTGCGTCGCGCCGGGCCGAGCTCGACCAGCGCCGCGGTGCCGTGCACCCGCCCCTCGGGCGTGAGGACCTCGCCCTCGGCGCCCACCAGCACCCCCGGGCCGCTCCCGGTCCCCAGCACCCGCACCCAGGCGCGGCCCCCGGCCTCCGCGGCGCGGCGGAGCGCGCTCGAGGACGGGGGTGGCGGCGCGGCCGGCTCGCCGAGAACGAGGGCCGAGAGCACGGCGACCAGCGCGGGGCTCAATGCCGGAGCGCCTCGGCTTCCAGCCGGCGCCAGACGCCCGACGAGGAGGCGAAGGTGAACAGCACCTGGGCGGCCTGGAGCCGCGCTCCCTCCCCGAGCTTCTGGGGCACCGCCTTCTCCAGGCGCACCCCGTCCAGCCACGAGCCGTTGGTGGAGCCGGGATCCTCCACCGTCCACCCCTCGGGGGCCTGGCGGAACACGAGGTGGATCTGGCTCACCGTGCCTTCCTCGATCTGCAGATCGCAGGACGGGCTCCGCCCGAGGGAGATCTGCATCACGTCCCGCACCACCGGCTCGAGCGCGATGGCCAGTGCCGACCCCTCGAGCCGCGCGGCGACGCTGGGAGGCATGAGGAGCGTCGTGTTGCCGTCCGGATGGGTCTGGTGCCAGGCGGTGGGCTCACGGAGCAGCCAGGGATGCGGGTGGGCGCGGGAGAAGGCCACCTCGTCGCGGAGGTCGAGCTCCGGAAGCAGGGTGGAGAGGAGGAAGCTCTTCATGAGTGCTCCGACCGGGATGTGGGGAGCACAGCGAGGCGGCCGAGACCGAAGCGAGACGGCGCACACGAGGAGCGAGCAGCGGAGGCGTGCCGCGGGGCACGTCGAGCAGCGAAGCGACGAGGCTGCGCGTCGCAAACTGCTGTGCAGCAGCCGCCTCGGCCGCGCGACGGTGCGCCGGAGATTCCGCGCCGTGTATCTCCGAGCGGCTGCCCTGACCGAGAGGATCGGCTGACGCAGCGCTCACCACATCCCGGTCGGACCACTAGCCGGCCCCCCGCTGGCGCAGCCCCCAGAACCGTTGCTGGAGCCCGAGGTTCAAGGGGTCCAGCTCCAGCGCCCGCTCGTAGGCCTCGAGCGCCTGGGCGCGCTGCCCGTGCGACTCGAACCCCCGCGCGGCCGCCGCCTGGACCTGAGCCCGGGCCTCGGCGCCGGGGTGGGTGACGAGGAATCGCGCCCGGTGGTTCTCCAGCGCGGTGACGGTGAGCCCGGCCGAGATGCAGCGGGCCACCCCGCGGAAGTTCCCCGCGTCCGCGTCGAGCTCCGCCCGGCGCGCGGGCGTGGCGATGCGCTCCACGGTCTCGTTCAGCTTGGCGAGCAGCCGCTGCGCCTCGTCCTGCTGGCTCGGGTTCGCCCCGCTTGCCTGGATGCCTTCCAGCTCTCCACGCAGCTCGCGCCACCGGGCGCGGATGTCGTCGAACTCGGCGTCCTGGGACAGGCCCAGCCGCGCGTACGGGTCGGGAGGAGCGGTCCGGGCGCGGGCGAGCACCCGCTCGATCTCCGGATCTCCGGCGCCCTTGGGGGTGAGCGGCGCGAGACCCTTGAGGCGGCGGGAGACGGCTTCCTTGA
>DASXGF010000079.1:0-3582 GCA_036489275.1 Myxococcaceae bacterium
GGGCCCGAGGACTGGGTGTACGTCACGGTGAACCAGCTCAACCTCCACCCGGCGCTGAACCGGGGCGTCGAGGAGAGCCGCCCGCCCTACGGCGTCTTCCGGGTCCGCGTCCCGCGCAGCATCTCTGTCCGCACGCCGCCGCCGGCGCCGGCACGCGATGCGGGCCCGCCGGGCGACTCCAGGCCCGACGGCGGGTGACGTCCGTCGGCACCGGCGCACGCTCCCGACCCGAAGAACGCGCAATCAAGAGGTTGCACGACGGTGTGAATGCGCAACCTGGAGGTTGCGCAAACGTGTCAAACACCTTCGGCACCCCGCCGGTTGCACGAGGTCGCGTTCTCCTCGGAACACCGAGCTCGAACCTGCCCGGACCCGAGGTCACCCGCGGGTGAATGGGCAACCCAGAGGTTGCACGAAGGTGTCAAACACCTCGTGCAACCTTCCGGTTGCCTGACGAGCTCCGGCTCGCGCGTGGTGTGTGGACCCTCGCCCCGCCGTCCCGAGAAACGGTCCTCCAGGCGACTGGCACTTCCTACGCCCGACGGGGGCTGGGCGTATCCTCCCGGCCCGCGGATGTCCGAGAAGCCCACGCCTGCGTCGCCCAGCACCGTCCTCGTCGTGGATGACGACCCGGGTATCCGCGAGAGCGTCACCGAGGTGCTCGCCGCCGAGGGCTACCGGGTCTTCGAGGCCGCAGATGGCGAAGCCGCTCTCGCCCGGCTCCGGGACATGCAGGAGCGGTGTGTCGTCCTCCTCGACCTGGCCATGCCCCGGATGAACGGCCTCGAGGTGCTGACCGCCCTGTCGCGACAGGAGGACAGCGAGCGCTTCCCGGTGGTGGTGATGAGCGCCAACGCCCACCCGCGCGAGCTCGAGTTCCCCCAGGTGGTGGCGCTGCTCCGCAAGCCGTTCGAGCTGGACGAGCTCCTCCGCTGGGTGGAGGTCTGCAGCCGGACGTCCGGCTGAACGCACCGCGGCGCGTCGAGTGCGAGGTGCCCTGGAGCCTCCGGGGTCTCGCCGCTACGCTCCGGCGCGACGAAGGAGACGACCCGATGCCCATCATCCAGTGCGACATCCGCGAGGGACGCAGCCCCGAGCAGAAGCGCGCCCTCGCCGAGGCCATCACCCGCGTGGTGCACGAGACCATCGACGCGCCGCTCGAGTACATCTACGTCCTGATCCGCGAGACACCCGGCTACCACCACGTGAAGGCCGGCAAGCCGCTCCCCGACTGGACCCCGTCGACCGGTGGGAAGGGCCATGCGCGCTGAGCCTCCCGCTGCCCCGGCGCGCGCCATCGGGACCCCGCCGCGCCTGTCGCACTGGATCGGCGGGCGCGCGGTGCAGGGAGAGAGCAACCGCTCCGGCGACGTGTTCGACCCGTCGACCGGCACCCGTACCCGCCAGGTGCCATTCGCCAGCGCGGCCGAGGTCGACGCCGCCGTCCGGGCGGCCGCCACGGCCTTCCCCGCCTGGTCCCGCACTCCACCGGTGGTCCGCGCCCGCGTCCTGTTCCGTTTCCGCGAGCTCGCCGAGGCACGGGCGGACGAGCTCACCCGGCTCATCACCGCCGAGCACGGGAAGATCCTCTCCGATGCGCGCGGGGAGGTCGCCCGCGGCATGGAGGTCGTGGAGTTCGCCTGCGGCATCCCACAGCTCCTGAAGGGCGAGATCACCGAGCAGGTGGGCCGCGGCATCGACTCGTGGTCGGTGCGCCAGCCGCTGGGCGTCGTCGCCGGCATCACCCCGTTCAACTTCCCGGTGATGGTCCCGATGTGGATGTGGCCGGTGGCCATCGCCTGCGGGAACACCTTCGTGCTCAAGCCCTCGGAGCGAGATCCCTCGCCCAGCCTCGAGGTGGCACGGCTGCTGGCCGAGGCGGGATGCCCCGAGGGCGTCTTCAACGTGGTGAATGGCGACCGCGAGGCGGTGGAGGCGCTGGTGAACCACCCCGAGGTGGCGGCGGTGAGCTTCGTCGGCTCGACGCCGGTCGCGGAGTGGGTCCACAGGACCGCGGGCGCCGCGGGGAAGCGGGTCCAGGCCCTCGGCGGCGCCAAGAATCACCTGGTGGTGATGCCTGATGCGGACCTCGACCTCGCCACCGACGCGCTCATCGGATCGGCCTACGGCTCGGCCGGCGAGCGTTGCATGGCCATCTCCGTGGCGGTGGCGGTGGGCGACGTCGCCGACGCGCTGGTGGAGCGGCTCGTGCCCCGCGTGCGCGCCCTGCGCGTCGGGCCGGGAACGGACGCTTCGGCGGAGATGGGACCGCTCGTCACCCGCGAGCACCTGGACCGGGTGCGCTCGTACCTCGACGTGGGCGTCTCCGAGGGAGCGACGCTGGTCGTCGACGGCCGCCCGCTGCGCGTCGCCGGACGGACCGAGGGCTTCTTCCTCGGCGGCTGCCTCTTCGACCGGGTGCGGCCGGAGATGCGCATCTACCGCGAGGAGATCTTCGGACCGGTGCTCGCGGTGGTGCGCGTGTCCTCGCTCGACGAGGCGACCGCGCTGGTGGACACGCATGCCTTCGGGAACGGCACCGCCATCTTCACCCGCTCCGGAGCCGCGGCCCGCGACTTCGCCTCTCGCGTGCAGTGCGGGATGGTCGGCGTGAACGTGCCCATCCCCGTCCCGATGGCCTTCCACAGCTTCGGCGGCTGGAAACGTTCGATCTTCGGCGATCACGCTGTCCATGGGCCGGAGGGCGTGCGCTTCTACACCCGCCTGAAGACGGTCACTTCCCGCTGGCCCGAGACGCCCGGCGGCGCCGAATTCATCATGCCAAGCAGCCGGACTCACTGAGGAAGGCACAGCGGGCTCCACGCAAAGCCACGGCGCCGCCGGTTTCCGCAACGCTGCCGAGCGCGCCGTGTCCTCCGAACATGGAGGGCGCCCTCCGGCGTCCTCAGAGGAGAAACGATGAAGATCAAGAAGCTCTTCCAGATCCTGGTGCTCGGCGGAACGACACTGGGCCTGGGTCTCGCCGCCTGTGGTGGCAGCGACGGCAACGCCGGTGGCGGTCAGCAGCAGACCCTGCCCGATGGCGGCACCGGCGGTGGCGGCGGTGGTGGCGGAGGGCCTCCGGGTTGGTAGACGCCTCTCGCCAACACGCCGATCAGGTCTGGGCAGCGCGACACGGAGTCGAGACTGGTGCCGCGCTGCGCTTCGGATCGCTCTCCCGCCGTCTGTGGGAGGCGGGAGCGCCCGAGGCCCTGGTCGAGCTGTCGGCGAGGGCGTCGCGTGACGAGATCCGTCACGCCAGCCGCTGCGAAGACATCCTCCGCTCACGGAAGGCGCCGGTGCCTCCTCCGGAGACCCGGGTTCTGGAATACGCGCCGCTCGAGCTCACGCCCGAGCAGCGCCTCGCCTACGAGGTGGTCGCGCAGTCCTGCGTGTCCGAGACCGAGAGCATGTCCACCCTGGTGACGCTGCTCGACGCCGCGCACGACGAGATGCTGAAGACCATCCTCCACGAGCTCGCCCGGGACGAGGTCCAGCACGCGCGTCTCGGCTGGGGGTACCTGACCTGGGCACGCCCGAGGATGGATCTGGCGTTCCTGGCCCCGCTGCTCCCACGCATGG
>DASXGF010000121.1:0-8780 GCA_036489275.1 Myxococcaceae bacterium
CCCCGACTACTCCGAGGACACCGCGCGGCAGATCGACTGCGAGGTCCGGGAGATCGTGGTCGGTTGCTACGAGCGGGCGAAGAAGCTCCTCACCGACAACTTCGAGACCCTGAAGCGCATCGCCGACGCGCTCATGGAGTACGAGACGCTCGAGGCCGAGGACGTGGAGATCCTGGTCAACGGCGGCACCATCACCCGCGAGCGGCCGAAGCCGCGGGTCAACGCGCCGCCGAGGACCAAGGAGAAGGAGAAGCGCCGGATCCTCGAAGGCATCCAGCCGCTCCCCGCGCTCGAGCCGAACAAGGCCTGAGACCCTGAGCCGGGTGTCGTGACCGCTGCCCTCGTTGGCCATCGCCACCGGGGGCAGTGCCGTTTTCGGAGTCCGCGGGGAAGGCTCCAGGATGCCCCGGGCGAGAATGGCATCCGTTCGGACTCGGGACGAGTCCGCTCGGCCTGTGGGCGACGCGGTACTTGCGCCCCATCCGCACGCGCGGGCACGTCCGACTGGCCTGTGCGACCCGCGCGCTCACGGCGGAGGGCAGACGCGTCATGGCACAGGCGGTAGGCGCGGCGCCCCTGCTCGTCGGCAGGCGTGACGATCGGCACGTGTTTCCCGAAACAATTTGGAACGGACACCGTCCGGGCGCGCTCAGGTGACCATACGAAACGTTCCATCCGGTGAATGGGAGGCGCGTTCAGAATCGTTCCGGAACGCTCGGCCCGGGGAGAGGTCTCCAAGGCGTTCAGCCCGTTCCCACCGGTGTCCCGGACTGAGCTTCCGCGTCATTCTGGAACGCTCGAACAACCGGAAGCCCACCGAGGAAGTGCCACCTGACCTCGCTCGCGCGAGGCACATTCGCGCCGCCGAGCACGTCGGCCGAGCCGGCCGTGGTCCACGACACGAACCGCGACGGTCCGAAACGACTCTCAAGCGGACTCGGGGAAACCGAATGGACCGCCCGCGAGGCCCCGGCGACCTCTCCCCGCCGTGTCCGTACCAAGTTGGCTCTGCAAGCTCGCTCGGGAAACCGGATGGAACGATTCGTAGGGTCACGCCCGTTCGCGCATCAGCGGATCGTTCCAAACGGTTTCCCATCGGGCTTCGGGAAACAATCTTCATCGGCCGCACCGGCCTCCCGCGGCGACGCATGCCGTCGGGGTGCGGTCGAGCGCCGGCGCGGGCCTGGCTGCCCCTGAGCGGGTCGTTCTCTGGTAGCACTTCTGGCCAGTGATTCTCGCCCGCCCCATCCGCCTCGACCGCGACGACGACCTCGAGCCCGCCTGGGAGCGGATCGGCCTCGTCCCGGCCGCGCGGCAGCTGCTGCTCGACTCGGTGGGTCGGGCACACCTGCTCGTCAGCGGCCTCGGGACGGCCGAGACGCGCTTCCTCCGCGACCTCGAGGATCCCCGAGTGACGGTCATCCTCTCCGACCCCGAGCGACGCCCGGGCGCTGCCACCGTCTCTGGCACCCGTGCCGGACTCGAGGCCCTGGGCCGGCTCTCGGAGCGCCAGGGGCTCAGCGCGCTGGCCCGGGCGCTGGATGCGGCCACCGCCGCGGACGTCCCACCGGATCCGACCGTGCTCGGCGACCGGACCTTCCGCTGGGGCGAGCGCACCCACCTCATGGGCGTGGTCAACGTGACGCCCGACAGCTTCAGCGACGGCGGCCGGCACCTCGAGCTCGCCGCGGCAGTGACCCACGCCCTGGCCCTGGCCGAGGCGGGCGCGGACCTCCTCGACATCGGCGGTGAGTCCACCCGCCCGGGCGCGGACGAGGTGCCGGTGCAGGTCGAGCTGGACCGGGTGCTTCCGGTCATCGGGGCCATTCGTGCGTCGAGCCAGGTCCCGATCTCGGTCGACACCCGGAAGGCGGAGGTCGCGCGGCAGGCGCTCCGGGCGGGGGCGGTCCTGGTGAACGACGTGAGCGGGCTCGGGCACGACCCGGCGCTGGCGAGCGCAGTGGCCGGGGCCGGCGCGGCGCTCGCGCTGATGCACATCCAGGGAACCCCGGAGACGATGCAGGTCGACCCCCGCTACGGCGACGTGGTCGCCGAGGTGGCGGAGTTCCTCGCCGCAGCCATCGACCGGGCGGTCGCCGCCGGGGTGGCCCGGGAGCGCATCTGGGTCGACCCGGGCATCGGCTTCGGGAAGACGGTGGGGCACAACCTCTTCCTCCTCCGCCACCTGGCCGAGCTCCGGGTCCTGGGCGCCCCGGTGCTGGTCGGCACGAGCCGCAAGCGCTTCATCGGAGCGCTCGCCGGGGGGCGGCCTCCGGACCGTCGACTGGAAGGCACGCTCGGGTCCCTCGCCGCCGTCGCCGTGCTGCACGGCGCCGACGTCGTCCGGGTCCACGATGTCGCCGAGGCCAGGGACGCGCTCACGGTGGCCGACGCCATCGCCCGCGCTCGCGAGGGCGGTGACCTGTGGGGGCCAGGGCGCAGCTGAGGACGGGTCCCGGACCCCGCAAGAGCTGCGCGGCCTCTGGCGCTTGAAATCGGCACGCCCGCGTGGCCTGTTCGTCGATCCAGGAGGACGGCATGGCACTCGAGCATCTCCTCGAAGTGGGCGAGGGAATCCCGGCGCCGGAGAACGTGCGCCGCGCCGCGAACCTCCAGGACGTCCGGGCCGAGCACGCCCGCAGCCTCGCCGACCCGAACGAGTTCTGGAGCGAGCAGGCGAAACGATTCCGCTGGTCGCAGCCCTGGACGCGCGTGCTCGAGTGGCGCGTCCCCGATCACCAGTGGTTCATCGGCGGCAAGTGCAACATCACCGAGAACGCGCTCGACCGGCACGCCGACGGCCCCCGGCGAAACCACCGCGCCTTCGTCTGCATCGACGAGGATGGCACCGAGCGCAGCATCACCTACGGAGAGCTGCGCGATCTGGTCTCGCGCCTGGCGAGCGGGCTGCGCTCGCTGGGGGTCGGCGTGGGGGACCGGGTCATCATCTACATGCCCCTCACCCTCGAGGGGATCGCCTCGATGCTCGCGGTCGCGCGGCTGGGAGCGATCCACTCGGTGGTCTACGCAGGGCTCGGCGTGGGCGCGCTCCGCGACCGCATCGTCGACGCCGGCGCCAAGGTGATCATCGCCGGCGACATCGGGTTCCGCCGCGGCAAGCCGGTGGAGCTTCAGGGCATCGTCGACGAGGCCCTTCCTGCGCTCGGCGTGGAGCACGTGGTCTGGTTCCAGCGACGCGGCGGCGGCCGTCCGCTCGCGTCGAACGAGGTGGACTTCCGCGAGCTGGTCCAGCGGAGCAAGCCTGACGTCGCGCCCGTGCAGGTGGACGGCGAGCACCCGTTGTTCATCCTCTACACCTCCGGCTCCACCGGGAAGCCGAAGGGCGTGGTGCACGTGCATGGCGGCTACATGGTGGGCACCGCGTACCACCTCCGGACCTTCTACGACCTCAGGGACGACGACGTCTTCTGGTGCACCAGCGACATCGGCTGGGTGGTCGGCCACTCGTACATCGTCTACGCCCCGCTCCTGGAAGGCATCACCACCGTGGTCCGCGAGGGGGCCATCGACTTCCCCGATCCGGGCATCGCCTGGCGCCTGGTGGAGAAGCACAAGGTGAACGTCATCTTCACTGCGCCGACGGCGCTGCGGATGTTCATGAAGTTCGGTGGCGAGCTGCCGGCGAAGTCGAACCTGTCCTCGCTGCGGCTCATCGCGGTGGCCGGCGAGCCCCTCAATCCGGAGGCCTGCCGCTGGGCGTTCGAGCACCTCGTCGACGGCGGCAAGCGGGGCTTCATCGCCGACAACTGGTGGCAGACCGAGCTCGGAGCTCCGGCGCTTGGAACGCCGCTGTGCATCCCCGCCCGGCCGGGCGCGGTGGGCCTCCCGCTGCCCGGGGTGGACGCGGTGGTCGTGGACACCGACGGCAAGGAGGTCCCGAAGGGGCAGGGCGGGGTGCTCGCGCTCCGCCGACCCTTCCCCCACATGATGCGCACCGTCTGGGGGAACCACGAGCGCTGGCGCCAGTACTGGGAGGAGATCCCGGGACAGGTCTACGCCGCCGGAGACGTCGCGAGCTGGGACAAGGACGGGTACTTCACGGTGCTCGGGCGCAGCGACGACGTCCTGAACGTCGCCGGCCACCGCATCGGCACCGCCGACGTCGAGAGCGCGCTGGTCAGCCACCCGGCGATCGCCGAGGCCGCGGTCATCGGTGTCCCGGACCCGGTGAAGGGCGAGGGCATCAAGGCCTTCTGCATCCTCCGCGCGGGCCGCAAGGCGACGCCGGACCTCGAGGCCGAGCTGATCCAGCACGTGCGACACGAGCTCGGGCCCATTGCCACGCCCAGCAGCGTCCGGGTCGTGGACAAATTGCCTAAGACCCGCAGCGGGAAGATCGTCCGCCGGCTGCTCCGTGCCCAGGAGCTCGGGAAGGACGCCGGAGACCTCTCGACCCTCGAGGAGTAGTACCGGACCCAGGGTCCGTCGCCAGTCTTGCGGGGGCCGCGGGCGGTCCCTAGCATGGGATCCGACCCGGGGAGGCGTGACGGGCGGCGGGAGGGTCGCGCAAAGTGAGGTTGATGAGGGTTCCCGAGGCGCAGGCGAAGACCAAGCTGTTCGGCACGGACGGGGTCCGGGGCACGGCCAACGTCTGGCCGATGACCGCCGAGGTGGCGATGCAGCTCGGGCGGGCGCTGGCCTTCCTGATCCGGAACGGGAACCACCGTCACCGGGTCGTCATCGGCAAGGACACGCGGCTGTCGGGCTACATGCTGGAGCAGGCGCTCGCCGCGGGCATCACGTCGATGGGCGTGGACGTGGAGCTGGTGGGCCCGCTGCCCACCCCGGGGATCGCCAACATCACGACGTCGATGCGGGCCGATGCGGGCGCGGTCATCTCCGCGTCGCACAACCCCTACCAGGACAACGGCATCAAGTTCTTCTGGCGCGACGGGTTCAAGCTGCCGGACGAGACCGAGGACAAGCTCGAGGAGCTGGTCCTCAGCGGACAGATCGACGAGATCCGCCCCACCGCCGACAAGATCGGCCGTGCCTTCCGGCTGGACGACGCGCGCGGCCGGTACATCGTCTTCCTCAAGAACACCTTCCCCCGCGAGCTGACGCTGGAGGGGATGAAGGTCGTCGTCGACTGCGCCCACGGCGCGGCCTACCGGACGGCGCCCGCGGTGCTCGAGGAGCTCGGGGCCAAGGTCGTGTGCCTCGCCTGCGAGCCGAACGGGTTGAACATCAACGACGGGACGGGAGCGGTGCACCCGGAGGGCATGGCCCGGGCGGTGGTGGAGCATGGGGCCCATCTGGGACTCGCGCTGGATGGCGACGCCGACCGGCTGATCGTCGCGGACGAGAAGGGTCGCATCGTGGACGGCGATGCGATCATGGCGGTGTGCGCCGGCGAGCTGATGGCCCGGGAACGCCTGCGGAACGGCACGCTGGTCACCACCGTGATGTCCAACGTGGGCCTCGAGCGGGCGGTGGGGCGCTGGGGCGTGCAGGTGGTCCGGACCAAGGTGGGCGACCGTTACGTCGTCGAGGAGATGCGCCGCTGTGGCCACAGCCTCGGCGGCGAGCAGTCGGGGCACTTGGTCTTCCTGGACCACGCGACGACCGGCGACGGGACGCTCGCCGCGCTGCAGCTGCTGGCCGTGATGTGCCGGGCGCAGAAGCCGCTGTCCGAGCTTGCCAGCATCTTCGAGCCGGTGCCGCAGACCCTGCTCTCGCTCGTGGTGAAGGAGCGGAAGGACCTGGAGGGGCTCCCGGCCGTGAGCGAGGCCATCGAGTCGGTGCGGACCAAGCTGGGAACGGACGGGCGGGTGTTCGTCCGCTACAGCGGGACCGAGCCCAAGGTGCGGATCCTCATCGAGGGGCCGGACAAGACGCGGAACGAGGAGCACGCGCAGACCATCGCCGCGGCCCTGACCGCAGCGCTCGGCTGAGGTCACGGCAACGATTGCGGGCCGCGGTCGGCCCAGCGGCGACCTCGACCCCGAGATGATTGGCCTCGAGCTGGAGTTCCAGCAACCGCCGGCGCTCGGCGGATCGGCGGCCGAGGCGAACCAGATCCGGGTCCCACCCGAGAGGCACGTAGAGCTCGTGCGGTTCTGGGCCCGGACGGTCCAGGACCTGAAGCGACGGCAGAGGGGCTGATGTCCCGGGACGCTCGTCTGTACGGCACGCCGGACCTGGCGACTGATTCGGAACGGGCTTGAAGTCGCGGTACAACGGCCGCACATGGCACAGCGACTCGGCGTGAACGTCGACCACGTGGCCACCCTGCGGCAGGCGCGCAGGGCCGCCTATCCGGATCCGGTGACCTCGGCCGCCCTCGCCGAGGTGGCCGGGGCGGGGCAGATCACCATCCACCTCCGCGAGGATAGGCGGCACATCCAGGACCGCGACCTCAAGCTCCTCCGCGAGACCTGCCAGACGCTCCTCAACCTCGAGATGGCCGCCACCCAGGAGATGGTGAAGATCGCCTACGAGGTGAAGCCGGACCTGGTCACCCTCGTCCCCGAGCGGCGGGAGGAGCTGACCACCGAGGGCGGGCTCGACGTCACCGGCCAGCGCGAGTCGCTCGCCAAGGCCGTCCGGCACCTGAAGGACGGTGACATCGTCGTCTCCCTGTTCATCGACCCGGACCTGGACGCCGTCCGCGCCTCGCACAAGCTGGGGGCGGACCGGATCGAGCTGCACACCGGGCGGTACTGCGAGGCCCTGAACGCCAAGGAGCGCGGCCGGGAGCTTCTCCGCGTCGTCGACGCCGCCCGGGCCGGCAGCAAGCTCGGGCTCGGGGTCGCCGCCGGACACGGCCTCAACTACGAGAACGTCCAGGCCATCGCCCGGATCGACGAGATCGACGAGCTCAACATCGGCCACGCCATCGTCGCCCGCGCCGTCCTGGTGGGCATGGACCGGGCGGTCCGGGACATGCTGGCCCTGATGCGGGGCGGCTGAGCGTGGCGGTCCTCGGGCTGGGGATGGACGTCTGCTCGGTGGACCGGGTCGCCCGCGTCCTCCACGGGCCCAACGGCGCGCGCTTCCGCGAGCGGGTCTACACCCCCGCCGAGGTCGCCACCTGCGAGGGCCGGGCGGACGCCGCAACAGCGTACGCGGCGCGCTTCGCGGCGAAGGAGGCCCTGGTCAAGGCCCTCGGCGCGCCCGCGGGTATCCGCTGGCGGGACATGGAGGTGGTGAGGGCGGCCGGCGGCGCGCCGGAGTTCGCCCTCTCCGGAGTTGCCGGGCGAGAGGTGAAGGCCCGCCACGCCCGGGTGCTCCTCGCCCTGACCCACGACGCGGGCGTCGCCGCGGCCACGGTCGTTCTCGACGCGGAGTGACGGCGGTTAGAACCCGGTCAGGACGACGTAGGCCTGCAGCCCGTTCGAGGCCTGGTCGAACCGCTCGAGCACTCCGACGTGCCCGTCGCTGCTGAGCACCGGCACCCCGGCGCCTCCGAGGCTGTTGCCCTCGCATCCGGCGAGTAGATTTCCCTGCGCGTCGACGGAGACGACGTGGAGCCGGGGAGTGCAACCGGCGGGCGTCCCGGCGCAGGTGTCCCTCACGTAGCAGGCGGGAGCGGTGACACCCGGAAGCAGGTTGTCTCCTCCAGAGGAGAACGCTGCGTACCGACCGTCGCCGCTCAGGGCCGCGACCCCGTTGAGGAAGCTGTCGGAGTCGGCCGGTGTTCCGTCGAGCGCCGCGGAGAGCAGCGAGGTGGTCGGCGTGCACGGTCCGCTCGCCCCGAGGCAGGTGTCGCGCAGGAAGACCTGCGGAATGCCGTGGATGTCGGCGGCGATCAGATCGCTCGCATTCGACTCGAAGACCACGAACCGCCCATCTGCGCTCACCGAGGGATAGGCGGCGTAGACGTTGGACTGTGCCGTGACCCCCGTTCGTGGAAGCGAGACGAGAACGGTCGATGGCGTGCAGCCGGGCGGTGCTCCGAGGCACGTGTCCCGTTCGAAGACGTCGTCGCCCACGGGATGATCCCCGGCGGCCAGGTTGGACGAGTCGCTCTCGAAGACGAGGTAGCGGCCACCAGCGCTGACGGCGGCGCTGCGCACTCCCGCGTTGGCCTGATCACCCGTGCTGGACACGGAGACCAGGTGATTGGCTGGAGCGCAGCCGCTCGTTGCGCCCAGGCACGTCTCCCTGGCGTAGAGCTGGGTGTGGGTCACCGCCTCCGAGACCAGATTGGTCGCGGAGCTGATGAACGTCACCACCCGCCCGTCAGGGCTGATCGTGGCCGAGTCCGTCTCGGCGTTGGCCGGATTTCCGAGAGCGTCCTGGCTCACCAGCGCGGTGGAGGGAACGCACGTCGCGGGCTGCCCGGTGCAGGTGTCGCGCACGAAGACCTCGATGTTGAAGTCCGGCACTCCTGGATGACTGGCGAGCACGTCTCCGACCTCGGCGAGGAAGAGGACGAAGCGGCCGTCGCCGGTGATGGTGTTGCCCGGGGCGAGGGTGGCGTTGACCCTAGCCCCGTTCATCAGCTGGTGCCCGGAGAGGTCCACCGACACGAGCCGGGTCGAGATCGCACAGCCCGGCGGAGCGCCGCGGCAGGTGTCGTGCCAGAAGACGTCCGGTGCGGCGTTGACGTCGGCAGCGACCAGGTCGGTCGCCAGCGAGCTGAAGGCGACGTACCGACCGTCGGCGCTCAGGGCAGGCTGGTAGCTGCTCCCGCCGTGACCGACCCGTCCGCTGTCATCGGTGGAGGCGACTCCGATGACGCCGATCGTTTGACCCTGGGATGCGGCCGAGACGGTGAACGCCATCCCGGAAGAGGTCCCGCCTCCGGGGGCCGG
>DASXGF010000132.1:0-14629 GCA_036489275.1 Myxococcaceae bacterium
ATCGTGACCGCGGCGGAGCGATGGAACCTCGCATGAGCTTCTGGGACAAGTTGAAGCCGGCGGTTCCTGCGGCCCCCGCGGCGATCGGCACCGACGTCACCAGCGATGGAAAGGTGCTGCGCCTGCACTGGGAGGACGGCAAGCGCACCGCGTCCACCGCCCGCGCGCTCCGCCTGGCCTGCCCCTGCGCGGCGTGCGTGGACGAGTGGACCAGCGCGAAGACGCTGGATCCGGCAAGCGTGCCGGAGACGCTGACCATCCGGGAGGTGGCGCCGGTCGGGAACTACGCGCTGCGGATCAACTTCAGCGACCACCACGCCACCGGCATCTATCCGTGGACCGTGCTGCGCGAGGTGACTGAGCGCACGCCCGCGCCGAGCTGACGAGACCCCGGATGAGCCAGCCCCCCGACGAGGAGGACGACCAGATCTTCTCCGGCAAGGCGCTCGGGGACGACGGCGCGCTGCGTCCAGCCAGTGGTGCCCCGATCCTCCAGGAGATCCCGGAGCCGGCGGAGACGCCGCGCGCTCCGGGCAGCTCGCTTCTGGACGACCCGGCCTACGAGGCGACGGTCATCTCCACTCCCCCGCGGGTGCGCGACGTGGCCGATCGACCCGCGCCGGTGGAGCTCGCCGAGATGCAGCCGCCGCCCTCGGTGTCGGACTATGTGCAGCCCCGGAAGGAGAAGGCGGTCCGCTACGGCACGCCGGACACCGACTGGGGGCGCTGGGTTCGCCGTGCGCTCGTGGTGGGCGTGCTGGCGGCCGGCGCCTGGGTGCTGGCGACGGGGAAGATCCCAGGATGGAAAGGCTTCTCCTTCGACCTGCTCCGCAAGGGCGAGAAGAAGGAGGAGGTTCCCCAGAAGCGGGTGGGGACGCCCGCGCCCACGCTGCTCGTCCTGAGCGAGCCGTCCGGGGCCACGGTGCTGGTGGGGGGCTCCGAGGTCGGAGTCACGCCCTGGGCCGGGGACAACGTGTGGCCGTCGAAGGAGCCGCTCCGGGTCGAGGTCCGCAAGCCCGGGTACAAGCCCTGGATGGGGCTGACGATGGGCGGCCAGCAGGCGACGCTCGAGGCGACGCTCAAGAAGCGCTGAGCGCCGGCGGGCGGCTCAGCGCCGGATCTGCAACCAGCTCCCGGGGCTGAACCGCGTTCGTTCCGCGAGGAACCCCTGCTGCAGCTTCACCGAGTCGGCGTCGTCGCTCCCGGCCGGCCCATCTGCCCGCCTTGTCCGGGAGCACGAGGCCCGTCACCAGCAAGGACAGCGGCGCCTCGCCCGCCCCGAACCGGCCGAGGTCGACGAGGAACTCCCGGCTCCTCGTTCCCGACGGGCTCACGCTTCCGATCCACCCCTCCGCGCTCCGGAACTCCTTCCGGCAGGCCTCCGCAGCGGGGGACGACGACGGGTCTCGGCAGCGAAAGTCGAACTCCCGGGTGCGCGTGCACGCGCCATCGCCGGCGCAGCGGTACTCACCCGTTCCGAGCGCCGCGGAGGCGTGCACCACCCAGGCCCGGTCGCCGGCGGCCAGCACCAGGCTGCAGATGCCGGGCCCGTCGAGCTCCACCGCGACCGCGAGCACGTCGCCGCGACGTCCGAGGCGCACTCGCATCCCCTCGGCGTGGACCTCCCGCGCGCCGGCCCACTCGGCCGAGTCGATCCGGCCATCGGGGCGCACGTCCCTCGCGAGCACGGGCAACTCGCCCGGGGGAGGGACCAGCGAGATCAGCAGGGCTCCGAGCAGCGGCGACCACACGCGCGCGGACCGAGCTACGACTTGATGAGACGCAGGTTCGGTCGCCCGCGGGGGGCTTCACCGTCCTCGGCATCGCCGGACTTCCGCTCTCCGTCCACCTCGCGGAGCGCAACCGGTCGAACCTCGAGCGGAGGCCTTACCGGGGACCCGGTGCGCAGGGTCGGCGGGGGAATCTGCGTCAGCTCGGTGGGCATGTCCTCGGGGAACATCCACCACTCGTGCGTCACCTTGCTGGTGATGCCGAACAGCGCGCTCCACGGAATCGCCACGGTGAAGCGCTTGCCGCTGAAGCTCAGGGTGCTGCGGATCCCCCACTCGCCCACCGACAGATCCGGTGGAACGAACCTGTAGCTCAGGTGCAGGCGGAGATGGGATTCACAGCGAAGGTCCTGCGGGACGAGGACCCCGGGACGTCTGGCGTCCAGATGGACCATGACCAGCCCATGCTCCAGGGCGGCAAGCAGGCGGTCCTTCTTCTCGGAGGCTCGATCGTCCATTCCCGCAGGTCCGTCCCCCCAGCGTCTAACGGCGCCGGAGGGCGCGATCCATCTCCCGTCGAGTGTCGCGCTCCTTGATGTCCTCGCGTCGGTCCTCGTGCGTCTTGCCCCGGACCAGCCCCAGCTGGACCTTGGCCTTTCCCTTCTTGAAGTAAAGCACGAGCGGGACAATGGAATAACCCCGTTCGCGAACCTTGGCACCCCAACGGTCCAGCTCGGCCCGGTGCAGCAAGAGCTTCCGGGGGCGGACCGGGTCGTGGGGGAAGGCCGCCGCGGCGCCGTAGGGCGCGATGCGCAGGGAGTGAAGGTACAGCTCCCCCCCGCGGGGCTGGGCGAAGGCGTCCGCCATCTGGACCGCCCCCGCCCGGAGGCTCTTCACCTCGCTGCCCAGCAGGGCGAGCCCCGCCTCGAGGGTGTCCTCCACCGTGTAAGACGCCCGCGCCTTGCGGTTGGTGGCGACGACCAGCTCGCCCGGGGCTTGCTTCTGGGCCATGGGGGGGCGCCGACTATCAGCCGATGGCCGTGTTGTCGATGAGCCTGGTCTTCCCCACGAAGCCGGCCACCAGGAGCCGGGCATCCTCGTGCTCGGCCCGGGCGAGCGGCTCGAGGGTCGAGGGGTCCACCAGCTCCACGTAGTCCTCGCGGACGTCGCTCGCCCGGAGCTCGGCTCGCACCGCGTCCCGCAGCGTCTCGGCCGCGCGCTCGCCGGCCGCCCACCGGGCCCGCGAAGCCCCGAGTCCCCGGCTCAGCGCCAGGGCCCGCGTGCGCTCCGCCGGAGAGAGGTAGGCGTTGCGGGAGCTCATCGCCAGCCCGTCCGGCTCCCGGACGATGGGCATGCCGACCACCTCCACGCCGAGGTGCAGGTCCACCGCCAGCCGCCGGACGATCTGCAGCTGCTGGAAGTCCTTCTCCCCGAAGAACGCGAGGTGAGGCCGCGCCAGCGCGAACAGCTGCGTCACCACCGTGGCCACGCCCCGGAAGTGCCCCGGCCGCCGCGCGCCGCACAGGCCATCTTGAAGATGGGTCACCTCCACGAAGGTGCGATGCCCGGCCGGGTACATGCCGCCGGCCTCGGGGACGAACACCGCGTCCATCCGCGCCTCACGGCACTTCTGGAGATCGCCTTCCAGATCTCGCGGGTAGCGAGCGAGGTCCTCGTTCGGCCCGAACTGCGTCGGGTTGACGAAGATGCTCACCGCGGTGACGTCGGCCCGGACGCGCGAGGCGTCCATCAGGCTCGTGTGCCCGCGGTGGAGGAACCCCATCGTCGGCACCAGCCCCACCCGCCGGCCCTGACGGCGAGCCGTCTCGCTCCAGTCGGAGAGCTCGGCGGGGGAGCGGAGGACCTGCATCAGACGGGGACGCCGTACAGCGGACCCGCCTTCTCCTCGTCGCTGGAAGCGGGGGCGGACCCGGCGCGCTGGCCGGGGAGGAGGCGCAGCGGCGTCTTGGTGGTGAAGGAGTGCTCGTCGCCGGGGAAGGTGCCGGCGCGGACCTCGGCGCAGAACGCCTCCGCCGCGCCCCGGAGCACGCCGTACCCGTCGGCGAAGCGCTTCACGAACTTCGGCTTGAAGTCGGGGTTGAAGCCGAAGAGGTCGTAGCAGACGAGCACCTGACCATCGCAGTCGACACCCGCTCCGATGCCAATGGTGGGGATGCGGAGCGCGGAGGTGATCTCTCGCGCCAGCTCCTTCGGGATTCCCTCGAGCACCAGCGAGTAGCAGCCGGCCCGTTCCAGGGCCTGCGCGTCGCGGTAGATGGCCCGCGCCTGCTCCTCCTCGCGGCCCTGCACGACGAAGCCGCCCATGCGGTGCACCGACTGGGGCGTCAGGCCGAGGTGGCCCATCACCGGAATGCCGGCGCGCACGATGGCCTCGATGGTGTCGGCGAACTCGGCGCCGCCCTCGAGCTTGACGCTGCTCACCCCGCCCTCGGCCAGCAGCCGCCCGGCGTTCTTCACCGCCTCGGGCACGCTGGCCTGGTAGCTCAGGAACGGCAGGTCGCCCACCACGTGCGCCCGCTTCGCTCCACGGCTCACCGCGCGGCAGTGGTAGACCATCTGGTCCATGGTGACGGGCAGCGTCGACTCGTTGCCCTGTACCACCATGCCCAGGCTGTCCCCGACCAGGAGCACGTCGGCTCCTGCGTCGTCGAGGATGCGGGCGAAGGTGGCGTCGTAGGCCGTGACCATGGTGAGTCTCTGGCCGGCCTGCTTCAGTCGCTTCAGCGTGTGGATGGTGACCTTGTCCACGGGTTCACCTCCGTCTGACTGCGGGTTGTGGGTCCTGCTTTCTCCCGGAGGTGAGAGTCTCGGGTTCACCGGCCTGTTTCGGCTCGGCGACCCTCCCCCGGGGGCCCCCAGTCTATCGTCACGGGAGGGCTCCCGTGCCACTGGAAACTACTTTTTGAGCGGCAGGTAGTGGTGGACGCCCTTCCGCATCTTCCGGACCACCGAGACCAGGTTGTCCAGGTCCGCGGCGTTGTGCACGAAGTCGATGTCGCTGGTGTTGATGACCAGCAGCGGCGTCTCCGTGTAGTGGAAGAAGAAGTCGTTGTAGGCGCGGGAGAGCGACTCGAGATAATCGGCGTCGAAGTGTCGCTCGAAATCGCGGCCCCGGCGCTTGATGCGCTGGAGCAGGACCTCCAGACGGCACTGTAAGAAAATGACCAGGTCCGGCTGCGGGACCCGCGGCCCGAGCGCGGCGTACACCCGGTCGTAGAGGGCCAGCTCCGCCGGCTGCAGGGTCAGGGTGGCGAAGATCCGATCCTTGGCGAACACGTAGTCGCTGACCGTCGCCGCGGCGAAGAGGTCGGTCTGGAGCAGCTTCTGCTGCTGCTGCCACCGACTCAGGAGGAAGAAGAGCTGAGTCTGGAACGCCCAGCTGCTCCGGTCCTGGTAGAAGCGCGCGAGGAACGGATTGTCCTCCACCTCCTCGAGGACGAGCCGGCCCCCGAGCCGCTCGGCGAGGAGCCGGGCCAGGCTGGTCTTCCCCACCCCGATCGGCCCCTCGACGGCGATGTAGCGCTGGTCCAAGCCGGCGGAGTCAACCATGCCGGTCGGACTGCCTCAACGCCCCGGCGAGCCGGGCGAACTCGGCGACGCCGAGCGTCTCCGCCCGCCGCGTGGGCTCGATCCCCGCCGCGGCGAGCGCGGTCCGGACGTGCGCGGCGTCCCCCAGCTCCCGGTCGGACTGGAGCGAGTTGAGCAACGTCTTCCGCCGGTGGGAGAAGGCTGCCTTCACCACCTTGCGGAAGAAGGCCTCGTCTGCCACCTCGGCGCGCGGCGTGGCCCGGTGCTCGAGCAGGAGCACCGCCGAGTCGACCTTCGGCGGCGGATGGAAGGCCGCGGCCGGCACGGTCCGGACGATGGACGCGTCGAACCACAGTCCGAGGAGGACGGTGAGGAGCCCGCCGCTGCGCGCCCCCTCCCCCGCCGCCACCCGCTCGGCGACCTCCTTCTGCACGGTGAAGACGCACCGGAGCAGATCCCCGTGCTGCTCGAGGGCCTCGAAGAGGATGGACGAGGTGAGGTGGTAGGGGAGATTCCCCACCAGGACGACCGGCCGGGTCCCGGCGACGGCGGCCAGATCGAGCCGGGCGGCGTTGGCGGCGACCACCGAGAGGCGCTCGGCCTTCAGCTCCTCGAGGACGCGGAGCATGTCGCGGTCGCGCTCCACCGCCACCACCCGCGCGCCGGTCTCGAGGAGCGCCCGGGTGAGGTGCCCCAGGCCCGCGCCCAGCTCCACCACCACCGAGTCCGGACCGAGTCGCCCCGCGTGGACGATGTCCGCGAGCACCGCCGGCTCGTCGAGGAAGTTCTGGCCCCAGGCGTGCTTCGCCCGGAGCCCGTGCTGCTGCAGCATCCGCCGGGGAGAGTCGACGGCCATCTAGTGCCTCGACCGGGGTGTGCTGATCGCTGCGATGGCCGATCCTCTCGCTGCGACGGGCAGACTCGGCCCTGCGCTGCGGAGCGCGGCGCGTCCAGGCTCACTGCCACGGGGCACGCCTCCGCTGCTCGTTCCTCGTGTGCGCCGTCTCACTTCGGTCTCGTCCATCTCGCCGTGCTCACCACACCTCGGTCGAGGCACTGGGCCCTCCTCAGGGCGAGGCGCCGGCGTCTATGACTGGTGGTTCCTCACCGCGCTCGCCACGGCGCCAGGCCTCGGTGCCGGCGACGGCGATCATCGCCCCGTTGTCGGTGCACAGCGCCGGCGGCGGGAGGTGGACGCGGATGTCCCGCTCGCCCGCGCGCTCGAGGGTGAGCGCCCGGAGGCGGGAGTTGGCCGCGACGCCGCCGCAGAGCACCACGTCGGTCTGTCCAAGCTCGCGCGCCGCGGCGATGAGCTTGCGGGACAGCGAGTCCGCCACCGCCTCCTGGAACGAGGCGCAGAGGTCGGCCAGCGCCTGGCCTTCCGGGACACCGTTCGCCCGCACGTGGTTCCTGACCGCGGTCTTCAGGCCGCTGAAGCTCCAGTCGAAGACCCGGGGGACGTTCAGCGCCCGCGGGAAGCGGATGGCGCGCGGATCGCCCGTCTGGGCCAGGCGGTCGATGGGAAGACCTCCGGGGTACGGCAGGCCGAGGAGACGCGCGACCTTGTCGTACGCCTCTCCTGCCGCGTCGTCCCGGGTGCTGCCGACGCGCCGGTACTTCCCGTAGTCCTCCACCGCGTAGAGGCTGGTGTGGCCGCCGGAGACGACGAGCGCGAGGAAGGGCGGCCGGGGCGGCACGGGGAGCAGGCGCGCCGCGAGCAGGTGTCCCTCGAGGTGGTTCACCCCCACCAGCGGGAGCCCGGTGGCTGCGGCGAGCGACTTGCCCAGCTGCACGCCGACCAGCAGCGCGCCCAGCAGCCCCGGGCCTCGGGTCACCGCGATGAGGTCCAGGTCCTCGAGGCGGCAACCAGCGCGGCGCAGCGCCTCGTCCACCACCGGGATGACCTGGACCACGTGGTTCCTGCTCGCGAGCTCGGGGACGACCCCGCCCCAGCGGCGGTGGATGTCCACCTGGGTGGAGACGACGTCGGAGAGCGCGCGGCGGCCGTCCTCCACCACGGCAGCCGCCGTCTCGTCGCACGAGGTTTCCAGTCCCAGGACGCGCACCGCCCTGCTCTACCGCCCCGGACGCCGCTGCGCCACGTCGCGCCGGTCGAGCGCGCGCACCACGTCGCGCACGTCGGAGGCCATCGGCCCCTGCGGCTCGAGGTCGAGGTAGCGGCGGTACGCGTCGACGGCGGGCCCCGGACGGGCGCCGAGTTGCCGGGCCATGCCCAGCACGAGCCAGGCACGGGAGCGGGCGGCATCCGTGCGGACCACCTCGCCGAGGAGGCGCTCCGCCTCGAGATAGCTACCGGCGCGTCCCGCGCTCTTCACGATGGCCGACCCGAGGCCCTCCTTCGCCTCGAGCGAGGCCGGATGAATGGCCAGCGCGCGCCGGTATTGCTCGGCCTCGGCGTCCCAGTTGCTCGCCGCGTTCGCCTCGCGCGCGGCCTTCACGGCCGCCCGGTAGTCCGCCTCGCCCGGCTCCTCGGCGTCGGGGGCGTCCTGCTTCGGGGAGCCGGCGAGAGGGGGTACGGCCGGGGGAGCCTCGCTCGCGACGGGCGCGGTGGCCGGCTCCGTCTGCGGCGGGCTGGCCGTCGAGGCGGGGACCGCCTCGGAGGCCGCGGGCGCGGTGGCGACCGGCTGGGGCGCGGGGGGTGGCGGAGGCACGGGCCGTCGCCCGAGGAACCACGCGCCCAGCCCCACGCCGGCGAGCACCGCCATCGCGGCAACCGCCCAGCGGCCGGTCCGCCGCGGATGCGTCTGGTGCTGGAAGAGCGCAAGCGACGGCTCGGGCGTCCGCATGGAACGGGGGCGCGGCGGGGGGTCCTGGGCGGCGCCACCGAAGAACGGCTCGCGCAGCGCCGGCGCCGGCTGCTCCCCCGGCGATGCCGCCGGCGGCGTATTGGGAGCTGGAGGCACATGGCCCCAGTCGGTCAGTGCCTTGGACTGGGCCTGCTCCACCGCGCGCGACGCCGGTGGGGGCGCGACGAGGAAGGCCGACCCCGGAAGCCGCGCCGGCATCGCGTCGGGCCGAGGCGGGAAGACGAGCACGTCCGCCGAGCCAGGCCCCGGGCCCGGACGGAGCTCCACCACCGCGTCCGGGGGCGGTGGTGGCGGAACCGGGAGCAGCACGTGCATCTCCGGCTCGGCGCTCGCGACCTCCGCGGCGATGGCCGCCGGCAGCGGCTCGAGCGCATCGGCGGCGTCGGGCAGTGGCTCGTCCGCAGCCGCCTGCAGCGCGAGCGCCTCCTCCGCGACGGCGGCCGCAGCATCCGCCGGAGCGGCGACCGCCTCCATCGTCGCGACGGGCGCTGGGGTGGAACGGGCCGACTCCTCCGCCGAGAAGGGCGCCACGGTGGGCGCCGCGCCCGGAGGCGGGGTGTGCGCTCCGGGGTCTGGACGCACCGCCACCGGCCCGGACCACACTTGCGGCGGCGGCGTCCCGTCGAGCCAGGCGCCGAGGGCCCGCGACTCGCGCGCACCGAAGGGCGGCGTGCCGCCCGCCTCCCGCACCAGCCCCTCGAAGTAGAGCTTGCTGATGATGCCCAGGGCGGCGAGGTCCTCGAAGTCCGACTCGTCCACCACCCGCGCCAGCGGACGCCGGCCGTCGAAGAGCCGCAGGAGCCCGTTCACCTCGTCCGGGATCTCGCTGAGCCGCTCCGCCAGCTGCCGGTAGTCGATCTCGAACACCGTCTCCAGCGGCGGGAGCTGCTCCAGCATCCGCCCCCACTCATCCAGGCGGCGCATGCCCTCGAGGAGGAGGCCCTGGGTCGAGACCTCGATGCGCTCGGAGCGGTCCACCGGGACGAACTGCACCTCGAAGTTGCCCTCGAAGGTGTTGAGCATCCTGTAGAAGGCGTTCTCGCCGCCGAGGCGTCCCAGCTCCGAGTCGATGACTCGCCCGTCGCGGAAGTAGATGGTGCCCGAGCGCTCGCCGTCGAGACGGATGAGCCCGGTCTTCCGGCCCACCTCGAAGGTCTGCACCAGGTCCACGACGCCGAGGTCGCTCAGGCTTCCGCTGAAGCCTCCGCGCGTCTCCCGCCGCTCGAAGCGCTCCTTCTCCGCCTTCTGGAGAATCATCCGCGCCCGGGTGACGATCTCTTTGATGTAGATGGGCTTGGTCAGGTAGTCCTCGCCGCCCATCTCCAGGCCGCGGACCTTGAATTCCACGGCTTTCTGACTGGTCAGGAAGACGAACGGGATGTGCTTCAGCCGCTCGTCCGACTTGAGATGGCGGCACAGCTCGAACCCGTCCAGCTCCGACAGCCGGGTGTCCGAGAGGACGAGGTCCGGCGGGCTGATCTGGATCTTCTGGAGCGCATCTTTTCCGTCCGTCGCGGTCGTGACGGAGAAGCCGGCCTTCTTCAGGCTGACCTCCATCACCCGGAGACTCTTCGGGTCCCCGTCCACGAGCAGAAGATGCTGCTTGGCCATCTGTGTGATTCTCAGGGTATCAGTATGCTCCGTCCCGTGCTCACTCCCGAGGACAAGCGCCGGCACGCACGGCGGACATTGTCGGTGCAGTTCCGGGCCGGTGGGACGGACGGGCTCGGGGCGCTCGAGCTGTCCGGCGCGGACCTCTCCGTCGGTGGCGCGTTCCTCGTCTCAGACCTGTTGCTCGAGCCAGGTGAAACCCTGACGCTCGAGTTCCAGATCGCCGGCCGGCCCGCGCCCACGCAGGCGCAGGCCCGGGTCGCGTGGGTCCGGCGCTTCCCCGGAGCCGAGCAGCCCGCGGGGATGGGCATCGAGTTCGTGCGACTGGGCAAGGACGATCGCGCGGCGCTCGACGCGTGGGTGCGGAACGCTCCCTGACTACTTCTTCCGCGGACGGCGGCGCATCTCGAGCAGTCGCAGCTCCTGCGCGGCCTCGAGGTGTCGCGGGTTGCTGCGTACCGCCTCGCGGAAGTGCTTCTCGGCGCGGTCGGCGTCGCCTTCCACGCGGGCGATGACTCCGAGCTGGTAGTGCGCGCGGTCGCAGTCCGGGTCGGCCTTGAGCGCGTCCACCATCATCGCCCGGGCTCGCTGCGCCTCGGCCCGGCGCGAGGGGTCCATGTAGATGGCCCAGGCCGCGGCGGCGAGCGTGGCTGGCCGCGGATCCGCCTCGTGGGCCTGCCGGAAGAAGGCCTCCGCCTGACCGTACTCGCGGCGGCGCATCGCCATCTCACCGGCGACGAGCGCCTCGGAGGCAGCGGTCGGATCGCTGGTCCTCGCCGGACCATCCTCGGCGTGCCGTGCGGCGTGCTCGGCGCGACGGACGTCGTCGAGGAGGTACTCCTGCGCCTCGCGGATGGCGTCGAAGACGCGCGCCGCCTTCTGATGGAGGATCTGCAGCGAGCGCGGCAGCCGGTCCGGGTGGAAGGTCTTCGCCAGCTCGATGAAGGCCCGCTTCACGTCGTCGCGCCCCGAGCCGGGCGCAATCCCCAGCACGGCGAACCGGTCCGGGTCGCGGGTGAGCGCCGCGTGGCGCGCCTCGATGGCATCGGCGAGCTCGGCGTCCTCCAGCGAGCGCGGCGGCGGCGTCGGGATGCTGGCCACCGGCTCGCGCTCGGCGGCGGCGCGGGCCTGCCGGAGCAGCTCCTGCCGGCGCGCGGCGGGCAGCTCGTGCGGCGTGGTGATCGGCGGGCCCATGGGCGGGGGCGGCCCGGGCACCGGGGTGCCGCTCAGCGCCGCCAGGCCGATGCGGCCGCTGTCCGGGTTGGTGTCCTTCTCCGCCGGCGGCGCCATCGTCCACTCGCCGGACTCGAACGAGGCGCGCACCAGGGCGTCGAGGTCGACGGTGGCGAGCGGGACGGTGCTCGGATTCTCCGGGTCGGTCGGCGCGCGCAGCCCGGCGAGCGCCTCGAGCTGTCCGTCCACCTGCTTGAGGGCCGCCTCGAAGGAGCTGGGCTGCTCCGCCGGCGACCCGCTCACCAGCTTCCACAGGTCCGCCTCGCCCTCGCCCGACTCCGGCCCGAGCCGGAGCGGCGTCCGTTCCGCGACACGGGTTCCCACCGCCTCGGTGGGCTTCGACTGGAAGAGGTCCGGCGGCGCCTCCGAGCCGGCGCGGCGAAGCGCCTCGCTCAGCTCCTCCACCAGCGTGCCCGCCACCGGAGTGGTCGCGGGCTCGGGGAGGATGAGCGCCTCGGGCTCGAGCACCAGCTCCTCTGACTCGAGCCTGATGCCACCGGGAGGCGTCCTGGCCTCGGCGGTGCCGCCAGGCGGGGTCCGCGCCGCGGCCGCCGGAGGGAAGGAGAAGGGCTGCGACGGCGGCGTGGGCAGCTCGTCGGTTCCCTGCGGTGGCGTCTCGCGGGGGAGCGCCTGGGCGTAGGGGTCGGTCTGTCGGGTGGCGACCTCGCCACCAGCGAAGGGGTCCGTCCCCGCGCGGGGCGGCGGAGGGGGATCCGTCCGCGGCCGCGGCGGGGGCGTCCGCGGCATGGCGGCGAAGGGATCGGTCTGCCCGCGCGCCTGCTGGATCGCCCGCACCAGCGTGTCCTCGTCGCCGAGCGAGGACGCCACCGGGGGTAGCCCCATCGGGTCGGTGCCGGCCAGCGGCGACTCGAACGGGGCCAGGGTGGTGCGGGTGAGCACCGGGACCGCGGGCTCGTCGAGCGAAGGTTCCTCGCCGGGCGCCGGGGCGTCGAGCGGAGGCATCTCCTCGGCGAGCGCGTGGAACTCGCGCTCGGTGTGGATGGGCGCGGGCGGACCGAACTCGGAGTCCGGTGGAACCGGGAACTCGGGGGCGGTCGCGCGTCCGGCAGGCGCCGCGGGGAAGTCGCGCTCGGTGGTGTGTACCTCCGGGACCTCGGCTCCCCCGCCCTCGTCGCGAGCCTTGCGCCAGGCGGCCTCGGCAGCGCGCGCGGACTCCAGCGCTCGCCGGCCGGCGTCCGCCCGGTCGCGCATCTCGGACTGCCGTCGCTCCTCGGCGGCGCGGGCCGCCTCCAGGGCGTGCCGGGCGGCCTCGCGTCGAGTCTCCTCCTCGGCCCGGCGTTCGGTCTCCACGCGCTCGGCCCCGGCCCGGGCCTCCCACTCCTCGGGAGAAAGGACCTCCACCAGGCCCGCGTGCTCGAGGGCTCGGAGCAGGGCGGACTGGGCTGCGGAGAGCGTCTCGGCCGGGCGGAACTCGCCGAGGGAGACGAGGAAGGTGCGCTCGTCCGCGCTGGAGAGGAACGGCTCCGCGGCAGAGATCTCGCGGCAACGCACCCACGCCGTCGCCGGGACCGGAGGCAGCGCCTCGAACGCCGCACGCACCGCCCGCGCGCCCCGGACGCGGGGGAAGGTGACCTCCACCAGCGCCGGCATGAAGCTCGCCTCCTCGGCGAGAGTCGACACCCGGCGCACCGAAGCCAGCGCCCGGACCTCGGAGAGGCTCGTCGGGTCGACCCCGGCCGCCTCGCAGACAAGCGCCGGATCAGCGGCCTGTCCTCGCGACCAGAGGAGGTCCAGCGCCGGAGCAACGAGCGCGCCCGAGGCGAGGAGGGCCTGCGCGTCCGTCTGGTGCCCGAAGCCGAGGCGTGCGCCGACCAGGTCCCCGTGCTGGAGGTACAGCTTCGCCTCCCGCCCTCCGCAGAGGAGCGTGAGCCAGCCGGTGCTCCTGTCCTGATGCGCGCGGAAGAGCGCCTCGGCCGCGGGCGGGAGAGAGGGGCGGACCATCGTGGACCTACGACTCTAGCCGGATCCGCCGCAGCGCTTCGTAAACCCCGATGCCCGCGGCGGTGGAGAGGTTCAGCGAGCGAACGCCAGACACCATCGGGATGGTCACCGGCGTGCCCTCACCTCCACCGAGGATGTAGGGCGGCAGTCCCCCCGGCTCCGACCCGAAGACCAGGTGGTCACCGGCGGTGAAGGGCGCGTCCCAGTGCGTCAGCTCGGCGTGGCTGGTGAAGAGCCACCGCCTGGCTCCCGGGCTCGCCGTCAGGTACGCGTCCCAGTCGCGGTGCAGGGCAAGAAACACCTTGTCCCAGTAGTCGAGACCGGCTCTCTTGAGATCCCGGTCGGCGATGGAGAAGCCGAGCGGCTCCACGAGCTCGAGCTTGCAGCCGGTCACCGCACAGAGCCGTGCCACGTTCCCGGTGTTGGGCGGGATGCGTGGCGAGACCAGAACCACGTGAACTGGAGGAGCGAGGGTGCGGAGCGGCGTCATGCGTCTTTCCTCGAGTTTTTGATCCATCGCTCCATGCTTTGCTAGCGTCCACGGCTTCCCGAATGCGCATCGAGGTCGCAGGCAAGAGTCACGTCGGCATGAAGCGCAACATCAACGAGGACAGTTTCCTCTTGATGCCTGAGCAGCGCCTCTACTGCGTGGCCGATGGCATGGGCGGCCACTTCGCCGGGGAGATCGCCAGCAAGATCGCCATCGACGAGCTGGCCGAGTTCTTCCGGATCACCTCCACCGACCGAGACGTCACCTGGCCGTTCAAGATGGACAAGAACCGGAACTACGACGAGAACCGGCTGGCCACCGGCATCAAGCTCGCCAACGCCCGGATCTACGAGGCGGCCAGCGGTGACCCGAACTACCGCGGGATGGGGACCACCATCGCCACGGTGCACTTCGCCGAGAGCTCCGTTTACGTGGGTCACGTGGGCGACAGCCGGGTGTACCGCTTCCGCAGCGACGCCCTGGAGCTGGTGACCGAGGACCACTCGCTGCTCAACGACTACCTGAAGGCCAAGAAGCTCTCTCCCGAGGAGATCGACGCCTTCCCCCACAAGAACGTCATCGTCCGCGCGCTGGGGATGAAGGACACGGTCCAGGTGGACGTGGGGCGCTTCGAACCAAAGGACGGGGATGTCTACCTGCTCTGCTCGGACGGGCTCTCCGGGATGGTGAGCGACGGCGAGATGGAGCAGCTCCTCCGGGAGACGGCCGACCTCGAGGTGGCCTGCACACAGCTCATCGAGCGGGCCAACGCCGCGGGCGGGAACGACAACGTCACCTGCATCCTGGCCCGCTGCCGGCTCGAGTGAGCCCTCAGCGCAGCGGGTGGGCGACCGCCTCCAGCGCGCGGTGATCTTCCACTTGCACCTCCCAGAAGCCGGGCCGCTCGGTCGAGCTGCCACCGGCGATGAGGTGCGGACGTTCCGGGCGGGCCCGATGCCAGTAGCGGTGGTGCGAGTGTCCGTGGAGCAGCACCACCGGGCGGTCCCGGATGGTGCGCAGAAGCGCCGCGGCGTCGATGAGCCCTGACTCGTTCCAGTCGAACGCGCCGGAGGGCCCGGCCGGTCCGTGGTGCACGAGGAGCGACACCGTTCGCCCGGCGAGCAGGGGATGCTCGAGCACCCGGGCGAGGCGCCGGAGCTGCGCCACGCCGATTCGCCCGACGACGTAGTGGCCCCACCCCTGGACGCGGGTGCTGTCCAGCCCGA
>DASXGF010000150.1:0-9791 GCA_036489275.1 Myxococcaceae bacterium
AACATCGCCTTCTGCCAGAAGTCGAGCAGCGTCCGCCCAAGGGTGGCGACCGGGGCGGGCACCGGGATCTCGCGATCGCTCGGCTCGGGCTCGCTGCTCGCGGGCTGCACTCCCTCGGCGGGCTCGGCGAGCCTCCGGGCCGCGCTGCCCAGGAAGCGCGCCAGGTCCTTCACCGTCTCCACCCCGGACAGGTCACCCGCCTCGGGAAGGGCGATGCCGGCGGCCTCCAGGGCCACCGAGAGCTCGGTCAGCATCAGCGAGTCGAAGCCCAGGTCCCCGGCCAGCCGCGATTCGGGGCGGACCTCGGTGGCCGGCTTTCCGATGACCTCGGCGACCAGCCGCTGCAGCCACTCGGTGGAGCTGCCGTGCGCCGCGGGGCGGGCCTTCTCTCCCGAGGCGGCGAGCTTCTCCAGCTTCCGGAGCTCGTCCACCACCAGCTTCCGCTTCACCTTCCGGGTGCTGGTCCTGGGGAGCTCGGCGTCCCAGAAGCGCAGCACCTTGATTCGCCGGTGGAAGGGCAGCTCGGCGGAGACGCGGCGAAAGTGCTCCTCCAGCTCGCCCCGGACGTCCTCTCGCCGCCGCTCGCCGTACTCGGGCACGCAGAGGCAGGCGACGGTCTCGCCGCCGCCCTCGTCCGTAAGGCCCACGACCGAGAGCTCTTTGATGGAGGCGTGGTCCCCGTAGAGCTCCTCCAGCTCGTCCGGGTACACGTTCTTCCCGCTGGCGTCGATGATGACATCCTTCTTCCGACCCACGAGGTAGAGCCGGCCGTCGGCGTCGAGCCGGCCCAGGTCTCCGGTGTGCAGCCATCCGTCCTGGAGCGTGGCGTCGGTGGACTCGCGGTCGGCGAAGTAGCCGGCCATCACGTTGGGCCCGCGGGCGACCACCTCGCCGATGCCCTCGCCGTCCGGAGCGTCGATGCGGAGCTCGATCCCGGGCAGCGCCTTGCCCACGCTCCCCGGCACGCGCTTGTTCCCCGGGGACTGCACGCTGAGCACCGGTGAGGCCTCGGTCAACCCGTAGCCCTCGGCCAGGTCGAAGCCCAGCTCGTGGAAGGCGCGGTGCACGTCGTCGGCGAGGGCCGAGCCCCCGGAGACCAGGAACTTGATGCGTCCGCCGAACTTTCGGTGGATCGGCCAGAAGAGCAGCTTCCCGAGGTTGAGGTTCTTCCGGTTCCGGAGCGCGCCGTGCGCCGACATGAGGGCGCGCATGCCCTGCTCGACGATGGCCGGCTTCGCGGTCAGCTCCTGGGTGATCTTCCGGTGGAAGAGCGTCCACAGCGCCGGGACGCCGATCATCGCCGTGACGTGCCCCGACTCGAGCACCTCTCCCAGGCGGTCGGTGGTGAGCTCGTCGAGGTAGGTCACCTCCGCGCCGCGGCTGAACGGCGTGAGCATCCCGGCCGAGAACTCGAAGGTGTGGTGCAGCGGGAGCACCGAGAGCAGCCCGTCGCCCACGCCGAAGTCGAACGAGGCGGCGAGCTTCGGCACCAGGGAGGCGAAGTTCCGGTGGGTGAGCATCACGCCCTTCGGCGTGCCGGTGGTCCCCGAGGTGAAGATGAGCGAAGCCACGTCGTCCGGGGCGGCGCCCTTCCGCAGCGGGCCGATGCCGCCCGGCTGCGAGGGGTCTCCCTCCATCGCCTGGGCCAGCGTCGCCAGGGTCACCTCGAGCGACTGTCCGGAGAGCGTGCGCCACAGGCCGGCGAGGTCGTGCGCGGCTTCCTCGGAGAGCAGCACCGCCCGCGCCTCGCTCCGGCGGACGATGTTCACCACCTCGGCCTCGGTCGAGGTCGCGTCCACCGGGACCACCGTCGCCCCGGCGCGGAGGATGCCGAAGTAGGCGATGGGCCACTCCGGACGGTTCTCGGACACCAGCAGCACCCGGTCCCCGGGCCTCACCCCGCTCTTGACCAGGAAGCTCCCCACCCGGGCCACCCAGCGGTGCACCTCGCCGTAGGTGAAGCGCTCCTCGCGATCTTCCTCGACGCGCCGGAAGGCGACCCGGTGCCGGTAGGCGTGCACCGCGGCGTCCAGCAGCTCGAGCAGATCGCGGTGGGCGTGGATGGCCTTGCGCTTCTCGCGCTCCTCCTCCAGCCCCGGGAACACCCACTTCTCCAGGCCGGGGAGGTGCACCTCGAGGAAGTAGCGGCGCCAGTCGATGCCGTGCGGATCCCAGGGGATCTTCGCCGCGTCCTCCGGTTCCATCGCCGCGTAGAGGCTGCGGGTGTTGTCGCAGCGGAAGACGTACCGGTTCTCCCAGAGGAAGGGGAGGAACAGGTCGATGAGCGCGGAGAGCGAGCCGGCCTGCTCCTCCACCCGCTCCAGCTGGTCGCGGGCGCGCTCCAGCATCGCCGAGACGCGCGGAGCGCCCCACCGCGGCCCGTGGTCCTCGATGCCCTTGCGGAGGAGCCGCGCGCCGCTGGCGAACAGCGGAGCGGACCGGGCGAGGAAGCTGCGCTTGGACACCGGCTGCGGCTCGAGCCGGCTCTTCACGTCGTTGACCAGGGCGCTGCCGGTCTCGCGCTCGCGGAAGTGCTTGCGCCGGTAGAGCCCCACCAGCTCCACCGAGCGCGGGGCGTAGAACGGGTTCGAGTCGCCCGAGGCCTGCTGGTAGACGCGCCGCTCGGGGTGAGCCAGTGACCTGGCGGTGATGGCGATGAGCGAGCCTGCGACCAGGTCCACCGGGATGATGTCCAGGATGGCGCGCTCGGCGGCGGGGATGAGGCGGTGCCCCTTCAGGCCGGCGAAGGCCAGGGGCGCGGAGGTGGTGAAGCCCTCGTTCCAGCCGGGGAACGGGTAGCGCAGCGAGCTCTCCACGATGCTCGGGCGGACGATGGCGTAGCGGAGGCCCGGCGTGCCGGCGATGACCTGCTCGCCGAGCGACTTGGTGTAGGTGTACGTGTTGGGCCAGCCCCAGCTCCGGGCGCGCTCCATGCCCGCCTCGGTGAGCTTCTGGGTGAGCCAGAGCTTGCGCTCCCGTCCGACCGCGAGCCGGAGCGTCTTCTCCTCCCGGCCGTCGCGGCCGTCCTCCTCGAGCCGCTCCAGGGCCCGGCTGCGGAACTCGGAGGTCAGCGCGTGGTCATCGGCCTGCTCCCGGAGCCTCTTCACCAGCCGGGCGGCGTCGTCGAGCTCGTTCTGGAGCGAGAAGTCACGCCCGTCCAGCTCGCCCTTGCGCGGGAAGTAGCCGACGATCTCCTCGTCCTCGAACACCAGGCCGCTCTTGTTGCCCACCACGAACGCGGTGGAGACGTGCACCAGCGGGGCTCCGAGCCGCTGACAGAGCTCGACCGCGTGGCGCACCCCGTAGGTGTTGATCTTCAGCCCCACCTCGAGCGGGGGGTTGAACGAGACGAGGCCGGCGCAGTTGACGACGATGTCCACCTGCCCGGCCAGGGCCTGGAGCGTCTCCTCGGAAAGCCCGAACAGGGGATCGGTGATGTCTCCGTCGAGCACCGAGGTCCGCGCGCGGACGAAGGCCTCGGCCTCGGCGTCCCCGCGGTGGTCCCGGAGCGGCTGGAACGGCTCGCTCCGCACCACTTTCTCCACGAAGCGGGCCTCGGCGCTGGCCGCCGAGCCGCGCCGGACCAGCGCCCAGACCCGTCCCAGTACCGCGCCATAGCGGTGGAGGAGCATGGAGAGGGTGACCTTGCCCAGAAATCCGGTGCTGCCGGTCAAGAGGATGCGCTTGCCGGCGAGGGCGTCGGACACCGAGAGCACGGGGGATTCCATGGGGTTCCGGGACATGGTGACTATCACCACCGGCGCCCCGGGGGTGAAGCCCTCGAGCGGTGCGGCGCGTCGACGGCGGACGGGGCCGTCCGCCCGACACCCCCCGCGGTCGTCGCCAGGGGGAGGGCCAGGCGTCCGCGGTGCGGAATCCGTGCCCGCGACGACGCGGGCCCCGGGTAAGAACGATGCCCCCATGCGCTCAACCGTCGGCCTCCTCGTGCTGTCCCTCTGCGCCTGCGCCCATCCCTCCACCACGTCCCCGTCGACGCCGGCCGATCGCAGCGCGCTTCCCACGTGGAGCGAGCAGATCCGCATCCGCGAGGACTGGCTGACCCGGCGGCATGCGCTGCTGCTCGACATGATGCGCCGTCACGGCGTGGCGATGTGGATCGTGGTGAACGAGGAGTTCCACGACGATCCGCTCACGATGGTGGTGGCTCCGCCGCGGCCTTACGTCGGCAACCGCGACCTCTTCGTCTTCGTGGACGCCGGCGCCGCGGGGCTCAAGCGGCACGCGGTCACCGGCTACTTCGAGGAGGCGCTGTCTCGCTACTTCGACACGCCGCGCGATCCGAAGCCCTTCGCCGAGGCGATGAAGGCGCTCTGGGAGCAGTATCACCCGCGCACCATCGCCCTCTCCATCGACGGAAAGCGCGGGGTGACCCGGAGCCTCACCCGGTCGAGCTACGACTTCCTCGCCGAGGCGATGGGCCCGGAGGCGAAGGCGCGCTTCGTGCCTGCAGCGGATCTCATCGAGGAGTACTCCGACACCCGGCTGCCCGAGGAAGCGCCGACGTACCGGCAGATGGTGGAGCTCACCGCCACGCTCGCTCGGCGCGCACTGTCGTCCGAGGTCATCCACCCGGGCACGACGCGGGTGGGCGACGTGCGCCTGTGGCTGTTCGATCGCGCCTGGGACCTCGGGGTGAGCCTCTGGTTCCAGCCGGACCTCCGGGTGCAGCGAAAGGGCAAGGCAGCCGACATGTCCCGCGGCTTCCTGGCCATCTCCGACGAGGGCGAGGTCATCCAGAAGGGCGACGTCGTGCACCTGGACTTCGGCTTCACCTTCATGGGTCTGAACACCGACTACCAGCGGATGGCCTACGTGCTGCGGGACGGCGAGGACGCGGCGCCGGCGGGGCTCGAGGCGGCGCTGGCCAAGACCAACGCGCTCCAGGACGTGATGATGCGGGAGGAGGCCCGGCCCGGGCGCCTCTCCGCCGACGTCTACGACGGCACCATGGCGAAGATGAAGGCCCGGGGAATCAACGCGCAGATCTACTCGCACCCGCTCGGGTTCCAGGGACATGCCCTCGGGCCGAGCATCGACATGCGGGCCGCCGCGCGGAAGGACGCCCCTCGCCCGCTCCGCCCCGGCTCGTACCTCTCCATCGAGCTGAACACGCGGAGCCCCGTCCCGGAGTGGGGCGGACAGGTGGTCTTCATGATGGAGGAGGACCCTGCCTGGCTCGATGACGCCGGGTACCACTTCTTCGGGGAGCAGCAGAAGAAGCTGTTCCTGGTGCGCTGACCCCCCCCCCGGGAGAGGCCGGCTGCTTTTCCGCTTCCGGGTCCCGGCCGATTCCTGGTACTCCGCGCGCCCCGGAGCTTTCGGGCATGCGCGAGAGAGGGGAGCGTGCAACGGGTCGAGCACACCGGATGGACCGGACGGGTGCGCGCGCCGCTCGCGCTCGTGGGGGTGTGCCTCCTCGTGTGGGGCGCGGTCCCCGGCGGGACGTTCCAGGACGATGACCTCGTCGGTCCACTCGGCCTCGCGGGCGGCTGGCGCATCCGCCCCTTCCTGAGGCTGACCTTCTCCTTCCAGGAATGGCTGCACGGCCACCGCGCGGACCTGCTCCTGGCCGCGAACCTCGCGCTACTCGCGGTCACCGCCCTCGGAGTCCGGGCCCTGGCCCTCCGGAGGCTCGGCCCGGTCGCGGCGTTCCTCGCCGGCGCCGTCTTCCTCGTGCAGCCGGCACACGCCGAGGTGGTGGCCTACGTGAGCGGCCGCTCGATGGGCCTGATGGCCGCGCTCTCGGTCTGGTCGGTCTGGGCGCACCTCCGTGCGGTGCGCGCGGACGACCTCCGGGTCCGGCAGCGGTGGACGGGGCTGTCCCTCGTGCTCTTCGTGCTCGCGGTGCTCTCCAAGGAGGTGGCACTGGTCCTCCCGCTGCTCGCCTGGCTCGCGAGCCGCTGGGACGCGCCCGACCGGCCCCCGCGGGTCGGCCCGCTCCTCGTCACCTCGGCCGGGCTGGGCGTTCTGCTCCTCGTCGTCTTCCCGCGGTACCGGACGCTCGCCGGATGGTCCCTGACGCGGCACGGCCCGCTCGCGGCGCTCGGCGAGCACCTCTCCGCGCTTCCCGTGCAGCTGTCGCTCTGGCTCCGCCCGTCCGCGCTCTCCCTCGTGCACGGCCCGGGCGACGGATGGGTCTCGCCGCTGCTGGGGGCAGCGCTGGTCGCGGGAGCGGTCGCGGCCGCGTGGGTGCTCCGGAGGCGCGCACCGGTCGTCACCTTCGCGGTCGGCTGGGTGCTGCTCGCGCTCCTGCCCACGCACACGGTGCTCGCCCGGGCGGACACGGTGACCGACCGCTCGCTCCACCTCGCCTGGGTGGGACCCGCGATTGCCCTCGGCGCCGCGGCCGCCGCCGTCCTTCGCAGGTTGGCGAGCCCCGCGGCACGTGGGCTGGCGGCGGCGGCGCTGGTCGCCGTCGCGGTCCTCGCCGCCCGGGCCGCGCACGCCCGCATCCGCGTCTGGTCCGACCCACGCGCGCTCTGGACCGAGGCGGTGGTCCGGGCGCCCGGCTCGGCGCGCGCCTGGAACAACCTCGGCCTGGTCCTGCTCGAGCACGAGCCGCGGGCCGCCACTGCCGCGATTCGCCGCGCCGTCGCGCTGGCTCCGGCCGATCCACAGCTGCTGTCCACCCTCGTCCTCATGGAGTCGCTATGTCCCACCGACGGTCCCTGTCGCTGAGCGCGCCGGGGATGTCCATCCTCGCCGTGACGCTGCTCCTCGCGGCACCGGCCAGCGCCGTCAGCTCGCCGACGACCTCGAAGGAGGCCTGCAAGCCGGGGAAGAAGCCTCCCTCGCCCGCGCCCTGCAACAAGTGCTCGGACCTGCCGAAGCTCTACAAGGAGCTCGGCGAGCAGCAGTTCCTCCGCGACAGGTTCAAGGAATTCATCGACTGGAGGCTGCCGCCCATCCCGAAGGATCCGAAGAAGAGCGCCGGGCAGGCGATGCGCGACTGGGTCACCGCGGAGTTCACCCGGTACCTGAACTCTCCGGCCGGCGGCGGCAACGGCTTCGGTCAGCCCGACATGGGGACCGACATCGACTCCTGCAAGCTCGTCTCCTACCCGAAGGACGACCAGGGCAAGAACCTGACCGACAAGGACGGCAACGACATCACCTGTCCAGTGACGGCGGAGGACATCAAGAACATGTACTGCCCCGCGGTCGCCGACATGATCCTCACCCACGAGGGCCAGCACCAGACCGACTGCAAGAACAACAAGAAGTCCTCGCAGCCGGTGGACCTGGCGGAGTGGCGGAACTACGCCGTCTACGACGTGCGCGGCTACACCGCGGGGATCGCGAACCTCCGGAAGTCCATCGCCGCGCTTGCGAAGTCGAAGCAGTGCGGGTGGAAGGGATCGACGAACAAGACGAAGAAGATGCCCATGCCTCAAGGAGGCGGCCAGAAGCCCACCGACATCGACGTGGACGTGGTTCCCACGCCTCAGGAAATCGACGGGCTGGCGAAGACGCTCGGAGGGAAGAAGTGATGCTGCCCATTGCTCAGTGCGTGATGGTCCTCGCGCTCGGGACTTCGGTCCGCGCGCAGGGAGAGAAGGTCGACGTGGCGGCCGTGCAGAAGAAGTACGCGGCCTCGTGCACACCGTCCTCCACCTCGGAGGCCTGCAAGCAGATGCGCTGGACGCTCGAGTCCGCGCTCTACACGGACCTCCTCCTCTCGATGGAGAACGGAGACGCGCCCCCGCCCTCGGCCATCGAGGTGGGGCTGAACGCGGAGACCCCGCAGCTCCGGACGCTGGCTCTCCAGCTCGCGCCACAGGGTCCGGCCCGCTCGGCTGCAGCCGTCGCCGCGCTGGACAGCCCGTACGCCACGGTCCGTGAGGCGGCGGCCGGCATCCTCCGCTCGAGCGGGGACGAGAAGCAGCGGCGCATGCTGGACCGGCAGGCCTCCGGCAAGCGCCCGGAGTATCCCGTGGCCGACGCCCCGCCCGATCCCTCCCGCCTCAAGGTGAAGGCCTACCCCGGCGCGACCTATCGCTACTTCGCCAGCAGCCCCGAGGAGGCGTACTTCAGCACCGGCGACTCCCCGGACAAGGTGGTGGCCTTCTACACGCAGGGCGGGCGCAAGGCGTACTCGGCCAGCGAGCTGAAGCAGGCGATGAAGTCCCGCGCCATGTCGGCGATGGACCAGAGCAAGATGATCCAGCTCATGCAGGAGGCCCAGGCGAAGGGCCAGGACCCGACCCAGGCGATGATGGCCTGGCAGAAGAGCCTCGCCGGGCTCGGGTCGGACCCGACGCGGAACTTCGAGGGGAAGCAGGGAGTCGTCTCGCCGAAGTACATCCCGGCGGACGACATGTTCAGCCGGGTGGTGGTGGTCTTCCGTGACGACCTGGTGGGAGCGACGGCCATCGCCGTGCCGTTGCCGCCCCTGGCGGCCGACGCTCCGATGCCGACCGGGGACGAGGTGATGAAGACCGTGGCCCGGCAGCAGTACATGCACCAGCCGACCATCGACACTCCGCCGGCCGGAGACTGAGAAGCGGGGGGTGGATCGCGTGGTGTACAAGGCCGCGGACCACCGGGTCCGGATCGAGGGGCGAGGCCGCGCAGGCGGGGGCAGCCCTCCAGCCAGAGGCCGCCGGCCCGCTCCGGGGAGAGCTGCAGCGCATCGCCGCTCTCGTGGCCGGCGGCGTGCGGCTCACCAGCCCCTGAGCCGCACGCCGGTTCCGTCCGTCAAGGCACGACGTTCGGCGTGCCCGAGTCGTACCGCGCCTTCGCCGGCAGCGTTCCAGCCGTGCCGGTGAGCGGGTCCACCCATGGCCAGGTCCGGCTCCCGAAGAAGGCCGGCTTGCTGCTCAGGTAGAGCGAGGGCGGAAGCGTCTTCGCCCCGCTCGCCCAGACGGTGCGGCCGTTAACCGAGTCCCAGTTCCCGTCACGCCAGATGTGGGCCTTGGCATAGCCGTTGTCCCAGCTGCCTCCGGAGAGGAAGTTGTTGCCGAGCTGGAAGATGGGCGTGCCGCCCTGCGACGAGGGGTTGGTCTCGTAGACGTTGCCGCCCTTGAGCACGTTGCCCACGAAGGCGCTGTCGTGCGTCCAGGCGTCCACGCCCACCGCGCGGAGGTTGCCGTTCACGTTGCCGGCCGAGTTCCTCCCGGTGGCGTAGTTGCGGAAGTGGACGTGCCAGGCGGAGTTCCCGTGCGTGGTGGCCGACCCGATGTTGGGCGTCCAGTTGCCCTCGATGAGGTCGTTGTGGGTGAACGCGCCGTGGCTGTCGTCGATGGCGTTCTCCTGCCAGCCCGGCGAGTTCCAGATCACCGCGTTGTCCACGTAGTTGTAGGCGATGACGTTCCCGCCGCCCTCGGAGACGAGGGTGATGGGCTTGTTGTTGTTGATGGAGATGTTGTTCTCCACCAGGCTGGCCGACGTTCCGGTGCCGACGACGATTCCGTAGGCCTGGCCGCCGGGGTTCTCGTCGCGCGAGTCGTGGACGTAGGAGTCACGGACCTCGCAGCGGTAGCAGCGCCCCAGCCCGATGTTGTAGCCGTCCTTCCCCGGGTGGGCGGAGTCCGACCGCGAGCCGTCCGCCTCCACGTTCTTCGCCCAGGCGTAGCTCATGTAGCTGAAAGCGATGCTGCCGCCGGGGAAGCCCCACTGGTTGTTCCCGCCGGCGACCGCGATGTTCTCGATGCCCGACCAGCGGTTGCCGAGGAAGTTGGCCTTGTTGTCCTTCGCCACCACCCGCCAGACCTGAGCCGAGCGCCAGCTGAAGAAGTCCACGTTCAGCTGGTCCTTGAGGGTGAGGGTGT
>DASXGF010000206.1:0-1751 GCA_036489275.1 Myxococcaceae bacterium
CCTTCACCGGGGCCGGGGCCGAAATTACATCCTCGGCCACGAACTCTTCGTGGGCCGTCTGCGGCCCAGCCTCGGGTTCCTGGACCGCCTCCACGGCCTTCGGTGCAGCCGCTGCAGGCTCTTCTGCCATAGGAGGAGGCACGGTAGCGGGTGTCGGCGGAGTGAGTTTCGGCGGCGCCGGAGGCGGCTCCGGAGCATGCTGGTCGACCTGGGCCTGGGCCACCGGCGGTGTGCCGTTGGGCGCTTGCTCGGGGTCCAGAATCAGCCTCTTGACGGGATCCGTGGAGGTCGGCCCGTCTGAGGAGGCAGGGCTGTGCCGCTGCTCGGTCGGGGGTGGTGTCGGTGTCTTGTCCCTGCGCCGGATGCGCATCAGGCGGGGAATCCGAATCGCCACGGCACGCCGCCTATCCTGGCGTCCCCGAGACAGCTGGTCAAGACTTCAGCCTCCGTTTCACGTGAAACATCATCCCGAAAATTTCCGAGGACTCCGTGCCGTGAGGGCTCAGGTTCCACGTGAAACATTGTCCGCGCCCTTCGAGAATCCCGCCTTCGGGCCCGCGGCCTCGCCCAGGGGCCGGGCCAGGAGGGCTCGTGGGGAGCGGTCAGAACAGGGGGCGCTTTGCCGGCACCCCATCTCGGCGAGGGAACCGGTCGGGACAGGGGTCGGCCTGGCGGAGCGTCTGGTAGTCGGACTCCTCGTGCATCAGCCGGTCCGGGACCAGGCCGAGCTGGCGGAGGGGCTCGGCCGGCCAACGAGCGGCTCTGGGGGGATCCGAGGGGGAGTCCGGCGGGCCGTCGGGGGAGCTGCCGGGTGGTTCCGAGACGACCAGCCAGCCCCCGGGTCTGAGCAGGGGAGCGGCGCACTCGGCCACGACGGCGGGCCGGCCGAAGGACCGGGCCAGGACCCCGTCGAAATGCCCGCGGGCGCCGGGGTCTCGGCCCGCCGCCTCGGCCCGGTCCTGGCGGACCGACACCCGGTCCTGGAGGCCCAGACGCCGGACCACGTCGCTCAGGAAGGCCGTACGGCGGCCCTGGGCGTCGAGGAGGACCAGGGTGGCGTCGGGCAGCAGGGTGGCCACGACGAGGCCGGGGAGTCCCGCCCCCGAACCCAGGTCCAGGAGGACCGGCGGGGTGGGGCCGTCAGGCCAGAGCCGGCGGCAGACGGCGACGAAGCCCTCGGCATGGCGGAGGTGGGCGTCGACGGGCCCCGGTCCGAGGAACCCGGCAGCGCGGGCCTCCTCGAGGATCTGGCGGAGGAGAGGAAGCTGGGGGAGGGGAGCGGAGGAGGAGAGGTCGGTGCCGGGCACCGACGGGTCAGGATCCCGGGGCGATGACGACGTGGCGGTTGGGGTCCTCGCCCTCGGAGCGAGTGACGACGCCGTCCAACTCGTTGATGGCGTCGTGGACCGCCTTGCGGTCGGCCGGGCTCATGGCCTCGAGCGCCTTCTCGTTGCCGGATGCCATCACCTCTTCGGCGATCTGGACGCTGAAGCGCTTGAGGGCGGCCGAGCGACGCTCCCGGTAGCCGGCGACGTCGACGAGGATGCGGTCGGTGCGGGAGGGGCACTGGCGCTGGACGACGGCCCGGGTGAGGTCCTGGAGAGCGGCGAGGGTGGAGCCGCGGGGACCCACCAGCATGCCGAGGTCCTTGTCCTCACCGGTGGCGGCGATCTCGACGGTCTCCTCGTCGAGGAGGCGGGTCTCGACCGTGGCCTCGACCCCGTACTCGGCGAGCAGACCGGCGAGGAACG
>DASXGF010000249.1:0-12438 GCA_036489275.1 Myxococcaceae bacterium
CGCCGCCGGCTGTCCACCCTCGGTCTTCTCCTGCTCGCGCTCGGGTGCGCGTCGAGCAAGCCCGCGCAGCCGCCCCCGCCCGTCGCCCCGCCGCCGACGCCGGACGCCTGGCGGTTCACCCAGCCCGCGCCGCTCGCTGCGGTCCCTCCGTTCCGGGCCCCGGTGCCGGCTCAGCGCTCGCTCCCGAACCGGCTCCCGGTCCTCCTCCGCGAGAACCACGCGGTCCCGGTGGTGGTGGTGGAGCTGGCGATCAAGACCGGCGTGGACGGCGACCCGCCGGACCGACCCGGCCTGGCTGACTTCGTGGCCGGCGTGCTCGACGAAGGAACGAAGACGCGCACCACCCAGCAGCTGGCGGAGCAGCTCGAGGACCTCGCCGCCTCTCTCACCGTCAGCCCGGGCCTGGACGGCTTCCGGCTGCACCTCAACTGCCTGACGGACACGCTGCCCCAGGCGCTCGACCTGCTCGCCGACGTGGCGCTCAATCCCGCCTTCCGCCCCGGCGACGTCGAGCGGGTTCGCGGCATCACCCTCACCGGCCTGGAGCAGCGACGCGGGAATCCGGGGGCCCTGGCCAGCGACGAGGTGGCGCGGCTGCTCTACGGCTCGAAGCACCCCTGGGGGCAGCCGGCGGGCGGCACGGTCGAGTCGGTGAAGGCGATCCGCCGTCAGGACCTGGTCCGGTTCCACGACACCTACTTCCGGCCGAACAACGCGCTGCTCTCGGTCTCCGGTGACTTCGAGGCCGAGAAGATCCTCCCCCTGCTCGCCGAGCGCTTCGGCGCCTGGCGTCCCAAGTCGGTGCCCCCCTCGCGGCTGCCGGCGTTCCCGAAGGAGGGACCGCGCACGGTCATCACCGTGGACATGCCGGACAGCACCCAGAGCCAGCTCGCGCTGGCCACCCGCACCATCTCGGCGACGAACCCGGACGCGCTCGCCCTCAGCACCGCGAACGTCGCGCTGGGCGGTCTCTTCACCAGCCGGCTGAACCAGCAGCTGCGCGAGGTCCGCGGCTGGACCTACGGGATGTTCAGCTCGGTCGGCTTCAACAAGCGCACCGGTGTCTTCCAGGTTCGGGGCTCGGTCATCGCCCAGCACACGGTGGACTCGCTGAAGGACATCGAGGCCGAGCTGAAGCGCTACGCGAACGGCGACATCACCGACGCCGAGCTCCAGCACGCCAAGGAGGGCATCCTCCAGTCGCTGCCGCAGGCCCTCGAGACCAACGACGCGGTGGCGAGCACCTTCGTCACCCTCACGTCCATCGGGCGGCCGCTCGACTGGTACGCCACTCTGCCCGGGCGACTGGGGACGCTCGGACGGGACGAGGTGGCCCGCGTGTCGCGCGCGTACCTCGATCCGGGAAAGCTGCCTGTCGTCGTGGTGGGACCGAGGAAGGACCAGGAGGGTCTGGCCGAGCTGCAGCTGGGACCGATCGTCGACCGGACCTCCGAGGCGAAGGGCCTCGCCCAGCGGCCACCGCCGCCCGCCGTTCCCGCGTCTCGCTAGAGAGCCGGACGCCCATTTCTGACTCACCAGATGCGGCAGGCGTTTTCCCGCACCATCGGCTGACCCTTCCTGCAGGCGAAGGCGTGGGCGAACTCGGGCATGTTGGCCACCACGTTGTTCACCCGGAACCTCGGGAGCGAGTGGGGATTGGTGGCCACCAGGGTCCGGGCGACCTCCGGACGCACTCCGGTGCACCAGCCGAAGGCGTGGGCGAGGAAGAATCGCTGCGCGGGGGTGTATCCGTCGGGCCCCTTCGCGTCGACCGAGCCGCCGTTCGCGCGCATCGTCGCCTCCATCGCCGAGTACGCGATGCGCATCCCGCCATTGTCCGCGGTGTCCTCGCCGAGCGTCAGCAGCCCGTTCTGCTTCACGCCCAGGTCCGGAATCTCCTGCGTGTACTGGTCGGAGATACACCTGGCGCGCTCCTCGTAGCGTCGCGCGTCCTCCGGAGTCCACCAGTCGCGCAGGTTCCCCTTCGCGTCGAACTTGCGGCCCTGATCGTCGAAGCCGTGGACGATCTCGTGACCGATGACCAGCCCGATGGCGCCGAAGTTGTTGGGCTCGCCCATCCGCGGGTCGAAGAACGGCGGCTGGAGGATGCCGGCCGGGAAGTTGATCGTGTTCAGCTGCGGGTCGTAGTAGGCATCGACCGTGGGCGGGGTCATCGTCCACTCGATGCGATCCACCGGCCGGTCGATCTTCGACAGCTGTCGGGATAGCTCGAACGCCGCGGCGGCGTGGACGTTCTGCGCCAGGCTCGTGCGACCGATGGTGAGCGCCGAGTAGTCGCGCCAGCGCGAGGGATAGCCGATCTTGTCCTCGATGGCCTTCAGCTTCTCGAGCGCCTGGGCCTTGGTGGCCGCGCCCATCCAGTCGTTCTGCTCGATCGACCGGCCCATGGACGCCTCCACCGCGTTCACCAGCTCCTGCGCCCGCGCCTTGCTCGCCGGCGGGAACGCCACCTCGACGTACGCCAGGCCCACGGCCTCACCCAGGTCGCGATCGGCGTAGTTCACGCAGCGACGCCAGCGAGGGAGCAGTTCCTGCGAGCCCCGGAGGACGCGTCCATAGAACGCGAAGTCGGCGTCGACGAAGGCCTTCGAGAGGTAGCGTGCGTTTCCGTGGAGCGTCCACCAGCGGAGGTACGCCTTCCACGCGTCCAGCGGCTCCTTGCGCAGAGTCTGGTCCAGGCCACGGAGGAACTCCGGCGTGGAGACGATGACGTGCTTCGGTTTCGGGGCGTGCACCGCGGCGAGGTAGGCCTTCCAGTCGAAGGAGGGCGCGGCGGACTGGACCTGCGCCACGCTCCGGACGTTGTTCACGTTGGCCGGGTCGCGGCGCTTCACCACGTCCATCGCGACACGGGCGAGCGCCGTCTCGATCCGCATCACGGACGCCGCGTCGGCCCGAGCCCTCTTCTCCGATGTGCTGGCGAGGCGGAACATCGTCTCGACGTGCCGGAGGTACCTCTCTCGCCGGTCCTTCATCTTCGCATCGTCGGACAGGTAGAAGTCGCGGCTCGGGAGACCCATCCCGCCCTGGTCGAGGTTGGCGACGACCTGGGTGGCGTCGCGGTAGTCCTGGAGCGGTCCGAAGCCGAAGAGAGGCGCTGGGGCGTGGTTGTCGTAGGAGCTCAACCCACCGGTTGCTCCGGGGACGGTCGCGTGCAGATGCGCGATCTCCCCGGCGATGGCGCGCTTGCTCCGGAGCTTCTCGATGCGCGCGAGGTCTGCCGCGATGGGTGAGACGCCCGCAGCCTCGATTCCGGCTTCGTCCATGCACGTGGCCCAGTAGTCGCCGATCTTCTGCTCGTTCGGCGAGCGCTTCGCTTCGGGGAGGGCGGCCTTCTCCAGCGCGTTCCGGAGCACGGTCTCGTTCCAGACCCGGAGGTTGGACGCCGGCCCCCAGAAGGCCTCGTTGGCCGGAATGGGGTTCGCCGCCTGCCACCGGGAACAGACGTGCGCGTACCAGTCGACGCACGGATCGATGGACGGGTCGACGAGCGAGGAATCGAAGTGCACGAGGGGCGGCGCGCCGGGCACCACCGGATCCGCGGGCGGCGCGACGTCCGACGCGGAGGACGCAGGCGTCATTCCGGCATCGCCCCGGGCCGCCGGAGCGGCGCCCGGGGGAGGGACCTGCGTCTGCGCACAGCCGAGCACGATCAAACAGGTCGGCACCGCCCACCACGCTGACCTCATTCGGACCTCCGGATGTGAAGGTTGCACTGCGTGCCTTGCACGGTCCGCCCCCTCGCGTCAGCGCCGGATCGAGTACTTGGCGATGGCGTAGAGCGCGCGGAAGCCGTCCTTCCAGCCGATCTTCTTGCCTTCCTCGTAGGTCCGGCCGTGGTAGCTGATCGGCACCTCGTAGACCCGGGCACCGGCGCGCGCGACCTTGGCGGTGATCTCCGGCTCGAAGCCGAACCGATCCTCCTCGATCTCGATCGACTGGATGAGCTCGCGGCGGAACGCCTTGTAGCAGGTCTCCATGTCCGTCAGGTTCAGGCCCGAGGTCATGTTGGAGAGCGTGGTGAGACCTCGGTTCACCACCGCGTGCCAGTAGTAGAGGACCCGCCGCGTCTCGCCGACGAATCGGCTGCCGAACACCACGTCGGCGTGGCCGTCGAGGATGGGAGCGACCAGACGTGGAATCTCCCGCGGGTCGTATTCCAGATCCGCGTCCTGCACGACAACGACATGGCCGGTCGCCGCGCCGAACCCCCGCCGCAATGCCGCCCCCTTGCCCTGGTTCTGTTCCTGGAAGAGCACCTGCAGCGCGTTCTCGTTCCTCGGATGGGCGCCGGGCAGGCCGTCCAGCCCGCGCTCGGCCAGGCGGCCCAGGATGTCGCGGCTGCCGTCGGTTGAGCAGTCGTCGACGATGACCAGCTCCTTCGGCATGTCGACTGCGACCACCCGACGGAGCAGCTCCTCCAGCGTTGCGTTCTCGTTGTAGACCGGGATGACCAGCGAGATCATTCGCCGCCCCTTAGCAGATGAACGAACCTCCGTGGCTCCATGCGCAGTTTCCGTACCCACCGGGAGTGGACAGCGTTCCCGGCGGCAGCATGGCGTGGGTGGAGAGCGGCCGAGGTCGCGACGTGGTCTGCGTGCACGGGAACCCCACCTGGAGCTTCCTCTGGCGGAAGGTGATGGCCTCCCTCGAGGGGCAGCGCTTGCGCCTCCTCGCGCCCGACCTGCTCGGCTGCGGGCGGAGCTCCAAGCCGCGCGGCGTCGCCTGGCACACGCTCGACCGACACGCCGCGGCGCTGTCCGCGTGGATGGACGGGCGGAAGCTCGTCGATCCAATCCTCGTGGTCCAGGACTGGGGCGGGCCCATCGGGCTGCTCGCCGCGGCGAGGACGCCCTCGGTTCGTGTGTCTGCGGTGTGCATCCTGAACACCGGGGTGGTGCTCCCGGGCCAGTTCGGGGGGACGGCCTTTCACCGGCTCGCCCGCACCCGCCTGATCGCGCCGCTGCTCTTCCAGGCGCTCGGGTTTCCGCTCGGGACGCTGGCTCGGGTGCAGGGGGACCGCCGGAGCATCTCCGGCGACGTCTCCCGCGCCTACCGCTGGCCCTTCCGGCGCTTCGTGGACCGTGCGGCGCCGCTCGGACTGGCACGCATGGTGCCGGATTCGCCCGAACATCCCAGCGTCGCCGGGCTCCGGCAGATGGAGGCCTGGCTCCGTGCCTTCCCCGGACCCATCGAGCTGGTGTGGGGACGGCGCGACCCGCTCCTCGGCCGCGCGCTGGAGCGCCATGCCCGGGCGCTTCCCCGGGCGCGGGTGACCGAAACCGACGCCGGGCACTTCCTCCAGGAGGAGGTCCCGGAGATCATCGCCCGTAGCATCCGGCGCCTCGCCGGGATGCAGGAGGCTCCGTGACCCATCCGCTCGAACCGCTCGTCACCGCCGCGTACGCCGACCGTGCCCTGCTGGCGAAGCCGGCGACTCGCGAGGCGGTGCTGGCGGCGATCGCCGGGCTCGACGACGGGTCGCTGCGCATCGCCGAGAAGAGGCCGGAGGGGTGGACGGTCCAGGTCTGGCTGAAGGAGGCGGTGCTCCTCTACTTCGCGATCTCCGAGATGAAGGTCTGGGAGGTCGGGCCCTTCGAGTTCCACGACAAGCTGCCGCTGAAGAAGGACCTGGCGAAGGCGGGCGTCCGGGTCGTTCCGCCGGGAACCATTCGCTACGGGGCGCACGTCGAGCCTGGCACGGTGGTGATGCCGGGGTACGTCAACATCGGCGCGCGCGTGGGGGCGGGAACGATGGTGGACACCTGGGCCACCGTGGGCTCGTGCGCGCAGGTCGGCAAGGGCGTGCACCTGTCCGGCGGCGTCGGGCTGGGCGGGGTCCTCGAGCCGCCGGCGGCGCGTCCGGTCATCATCGAGGACGGAGCGTTCCTCGGGAGCCGGGCGGTCGTGGTGGAGGGAGTGCTGGTCGAGGAGGAGGCGGTGCTCGCCGCGAACACCGTGCTGACTGCCAGTACCCGCATCATCGACGTGACCGGGCCCGAGCCGCGCGAGTTGCGGGGGCGCGTGCCGGCCCGCAGCGTGGTCATCCCGGGGAGCGTCCCGCGGCAGTTCCCCGCCGGCACCTTCCACGTTCCCTGCGCGCTGATCATCGGCCAGCGCTCGGAGAGCACGGACAAGAAGACGTCGCTGAACCAGGCGCTGCGGGACTTCGCCGTCCCGGTGTGAGCGGCGTTCCGTTCTCCGGAGCCGCCGACTGTGCTGCTTTTCTCCGGGGCGTCGAGCGACAGTCGGACATGCACACCCTCTACGGCAACTCCACCTCCGGGAATTGCTGGAAGCCGGCGATGATGCTCCACGCCCGCGGCCTGCCCTTCCGCTGGATCGAGATCGACATCCTCAAGGGCGAGAGCCGCACGTCCGACTTTCTGAAGCTCAATCCCAACGGCCGTGTCCCTCTGCTCGTCTTGCCTGACGGGCGGACGCTGGCCGAGTCGAACGCGATGCTCGTGCACCTCGGCGAGGGCTCGCCGTGGATCCCGGCGGACTCCTTCCTGAGAGCCAAGATGTACGAGTGGCTCTTCTTCGAGCAGTACAGCCACGAGCCGTACGTCGGCACCTTGCGCTTCTGGGTGAAGTACGCCGGCAAGGCGCAGGAGAAGGCGCAGGAGATCGTCGAGCGCACCGCGCGGGGGCACGCCGCCCTCGGGGTGATGGAGAAGGCGCTCTCGACGACGCCGTTTCTCGTGGGCGCGCAGCCGACGCTCGCCGACGTGGCGCTCTACGCGTACACCCACGTCGCGCCCGACGGTGGATTCTCCCTCGAGGCGTACCCGGCCATCCGGGCATGGTTGCGCCGGGTGTCCGAGGTGCCGGGGTTCGTCCCCATGCCGTTCCACGGCTGAACGTTTGCGGGGCGGAGCGTCCCGGGCGAGGCTCGCCGGGCGTGGTCCTCCCGTGGGAGCAGCTCCGGCTGGTGCTCGCCCTCGCCCGGCACGGCACCCTCGCCGGCGCGGCGCGTGCCCTTGGAATGTCCCCCGGCGCGCTGGACGCCGAGGTGACGCGCGTCGAGCGGGCGGCCGGAGCGTCGCTCTTCGTCCGCGAGGAAGGGCGTCTGTTTCCCACCGATGCGGGGCGCAGCGCGATGCGGACCGGCGAGCGGATGGCCGAGGAGATGGCGCGGGTGGACCGGGCGCTCCCTCGCATCTCGCCGGGTCCGCCGGTCCGGCTCCGGATGGACGAGCTCCTCGCCGCGCAGTGGCTTCCGGCAGCGGCGGCGGATCTCGCGCGGAAGCTGGGGAACGTCGGGCTCGAGCTGGTGAGCGCCCGTGGTCGGGCCGGCGGAGTGGATCTCGAGGTGACCACCGGCCGCCCGGCTTCGTCCGCGCACGGCGAGGCGCCCCGGGCGCTTGGGGTGCTCGCGGAGGCGCTCTACGGCTCGGAGGCGTATCTCCTGGACCACGGACGCCCCTCGAGACACGACCGGCTCGTCGGCCACCGCGTGGTGCTGCTGGCCGGCCCGCCGGCGCGGACCGCCGCGGGAAGGTGTCTCGCTGCCGCCGATCTCTCCGGAGCGCAGGTCGAGGTGAGGACCGACAGCGTGCCGGTGTTCGTCTCCGCAGTGCACTCGGGTCTGGGCCTCGGCGTGCTGCCCGGGGGGTCGGAGGAGCTGGCTCCCGAGCTGGTCCCTCTCTTCGCGTTGCCCGAGATCCCGCCCCGTCCCGTGTGGCTCGCCTTTCCCGGGGAAGGCCGCCCCTCGGCGCGGGTGAAGCGGGCGGCGCAGCTCCTCGAGCAAACCCTGGGCGCGGCGCTCCGGCGCTGGGAACGCGAACGATGACTTCACCAAGGGAGGAGCCTCGTGGAACGACGTGACTTCATGGCCACCGGCGCGCTTGCACTCGCCGGAGCCGCCGCGGGAAAGGCTCCGGGGCTGGTGGAGCTGGCGAGCGCGTGCATCCAGGTCGGTGAGGAGTGCCAGGCCCACTGTCTGCAGCAGTTCGCCGCGGGCGACACCTCTCTCGCCGGGTGCGCGCGCTCGGTGGCGTTGATGCTGCAGATGTGCCGGGCGCTGGTCACCGCCGCGGCGCAGAACGCGTCACGGTTGAAGGAGATTGCCCGTGTCTGCGGAGAGGTGTGCCGGGACTGCGAGGCGGCCTGCGAGCCGCACGCGGGACACCACGACGTGTGCCGGCGCGCATGGAGTCCTGCCGCAGCTGCGCCGCGGCCTGCGAGAAGACGGCGGCCTGACCGGGTCGCCCGGGTCTGGGACCGGGGACGGATCCGGTGCAGGTGTAGATCGATGGATCTGCGGTTCAGGTCCGGGACCCCCTGACATCCCGGGTGGTTCCGGCCCCCGGTGCGGAAGCGACTGTCCGTTGCCGAACCTCCGGAGTGCGTGGTACGCCCACCTTGGCGCAGAAGGCAGGGCGGGAACGGTTCATGGCCCGAGCAGGACCCCGATCGTCTGGAGTCCTCGACGCTGGCACGCGAGACCACCTCTTCAGCGCCGCCTACGACGAGCTCCGTCGCCTCGCCGCATCGGTCCGCCGCGACGACCCCAGCCGCACGCTGAGTCCCACCGCGCTGGTCAACGAGGCCTGGCTGAAGCTGGCCTCGTCGCCAGAGTTCACGGCCACCTCCGCGGCGCACTTCAAGCGGATCGCGGCGAGGGCCATGCGGCAGGTGCTGGTTGAGGCGGCGCGGCGGCGCTCGGCGCGCAAGCGGGGCGGTGGCGCGCCACTGGTCACCTTCGACGAGGACACGCTCCCGCCCGAGGCGGGCTCGGAGCAGGTCCTGGCGCTGGACACCGCGCTCGAGGCGCTGGCCCGGCTCGAGCCGCGGCAGGCGCTGATCGTCGAGAGTCGCTTCTTCGGCGGACTCGACGTGCGTGAGACCTGCGAGGTCCTCGGCGTGTCCGAGGCCACCGTCCTTCGCGACTGGCGCGCGGCCCGCGCCTTTTTGGCCCATGAACTCCGGCACACAGGCTGAACCCGGCCCGGCCCGCTGGCGCCGGGTGCAGGACCTCTTCCACGCCGCGGCGGACCTGCCGGCGGCCGAGCAGCGCGCGTTCCTCGAGGCACGTTCCGAGGGAGATCCGGCGCTGGTCGCCGAGGTGGAGGCGCTGCTCCTGGAGGACCGGACTCCAGGCTCGTTTCTCGATCATTCGCTCCCAGAGCTCGCGGGCCACCTGCTCGGCACGGAGATCCCGGGGCGGATGGGGCCGTACAAGGTGGTCCGCCTGCTCGGCGAGGGCGGAATGGGCGTGGTGTACCTCGTCGAGCGCGAGGACGTTGGCGGGCGCGCGGCGCTGAAGCTGCTGCGCGATGCGTGGGTGTCCCCCTCGCGGCGGGCGCGCTTCCTGGCCGAGCAGCGCACGCTGGCGCAGCTAGATCACCCGGCCATCGCCCAGCTCCACGACGCCGGCACGCTTCCCGACGGGACGCCCTGGTTCGCGATGGAGTACGTGGAGGGTGTTCCGCTCACCGAGTACTGCCGGTCGCATGGCAGCGGCCTGGCGGAGCGGCTCCGTCTGTTCCGTGCGGTCTGCGAGGCCGTGCAGCACGCGCATCGTCACGCCGTCATCCACCGCGACCTCAAGCCCTCCAACATCCTGGTGAAGGCCGACGGCGCGGTGAAGCTGCTCGACTTCGGCATCGCCAAGCAGCTCGACCCCACCGGACCCGGCACCGACCCGACGCGCACCGGCCTGCGGCTGATGACGCCGGCGTATGCCGCCCCCGAGCAGGTGGAGGGCGGACGGCTCGGCGTGCAGACCGACGTCTACGCGCTGGGAGTGCTCCTCTTCGAGCTCCTCGCCGGGCGACTTCCGTTCGAGCTGACGGGTCTTTCCCCGCACGAGGCGGCGCGCCGGGTGCTGGAGCAGGAGCCACCCCGGCCCTCGCAGATTCCGGGCCGCCCGGTGCACGCGGGGCGCGCCGCGTGGGGGGACCTGGACGTGCTCTGCCTCACCGCGATGCAGCGAGATCCGGGGCGGCGGTATCCCTCGGTGGAGGCGTTGATCCGGGACCTCGATCATCACCTCGCCGGCGAGCCGCTGGATGCCCGCCCGGACTCGCTGGCCTACCGCGCGGGGAAGCTGCTGCGCCGGAACGCGCGGGCGGTGCTCGTCACGTCGGCGGTGGGCGTGGCCGTGCTGGGGGTGACGGCCTACGCGGCGGTCCGGCTCGCGAGGGCACGGGACGCGGTCGCCGCCGAGGCGGTGCGGACGCAGCGGATCCAGCAGTTCATGCTCCAGCTGTTCGAAGGCGGCACGGGGGAGGTCGGGCCCTCGTCGGACGTCCGGGTGGTGGATCTGCTCGACCGGGGCGTGCGCGAGGCCCAGTCCCTCGAGGCGGAACCGGCGGTGGAGGCCGAGCTGCTGCAGACGCTCGGCGGCATCGCGCAGAACCTGGGGAGGCTGGACCAGGCGGAGACGCTGCTGACCCGAGCGCTCGAGCTGCGGCGCACCGCCTTCGGGGCGGATCATCCGGACGTGGCGCGGTCGCTGGTCGCGAGCGGGCAGCTGGCCAGCGCGCGCGGCAAGTACGACGACGCGGAGAAGGAGATCCGCGACGGCCTCGCGATGCTCCGCCGGCACCTGGCGAAGGACGACCCTGAGGTGGCGCGCGCCATCTCGGGCCTGGGGCGGGTGCTCGAGAACGCCGGGCGGTATCCCGAAGGGATCCGCGAGCTCAGCGAGGCAGTGAGGCTCCAGTCACGCCGGCCGGGGCTGGAGGCGGACCTCTCCGCGAGCATGACCGAGCTCGCCAACTGCTACTTCTACACCGGTCAGTACGCGCAGGCCGACGCGCTGAACCAGCAAGTGCTGGCCATCGACCGCCGGCTGTACGGACCACGCCACCCCCACGTCGCCGACGACCTCATCAACCTCGGCGCGGTGCAGTTCGAGGGAGGGAACTACTCCAAGGCCGAGCCGTGGAATCGCGAGGCCCTCGAAATCATGATCGCCTGGTACGGGCCGGACCACCCGGAGACCGCCTCCGCGCAGACCATCCTCGCGCGAACCCTCTTGCGCCTGGAGCGGCGGGACGAGGCGCGGACGCTGCTCACCCACGCGCTCGCGACGCAGGAGCGCGTGTACGGCCCGGTCCATCCGCGCGTGGCCTCGACGCTCAACGAGCTGGGGATCATCGCGCGCGATCAGGGGCGGCTCGACGACGCCGCCGCGGACTTCCGGCGGATGGCGGACATCTACGAGCAGGTCCACCACGGGAAGCACTACCTCATCGGCGTGGCGCTCTCGAACCTCGCGGACGTCGAACAGCGGCGCGGACACCCGGCGCAGGCCCAGGAGCTGTTTCGCCGCGTGCTGGCCATCTACAAGGAGGCGCTGCCCGAGGACCATCCGCTCCAGGGAATCGGACGGGTGCGGTTCGGCCACGCGCTGATGGCCGCGGGCCAGCCGGGGGAGGCGGCGACCCAGAGCCGCGCCGGGTACGACCTCCTGGTGAAGCGGAAGGACCCGCCGGCGATCTGGCTCAACATGGCGCGCCAGGACCTCGGGACCGCGTACCGGGCGCTGGGCCGGGCCGCCGACGCCGACCGGTTCCAGGAAGAGCTCGGTGCGGCGAACGCGACCGTCAAGAAGTGAGCGCGTAACAAGATGTCGGGCACCTCGTTTTTTCTTGTAACTTCTTATACTTGCGCTCCATTGCGTCAGCGGCGGGCCCCGGAAACCCTGGCCGGTGACGCCGGGTCGGCCCCGAGAACGCCGCCGGACGGGGGTCCGGCGCCTGGCTCGAATCACGTCACGAGGTGTCTGGCACCACGTTGGAGTTCGCCGCCGCGACCCGTGCGCGGGGGCCGCGCGACGAGGTGATTGACACCACGCTTTCGAACGTCGGTCGCTTGCGGGACGGCGCCCGCCCGAGACCGCGTCAGGTCGGTCGGGCACCGCGTGGGGCCGGTCGATGACGGTCCGCCCTCCGTTCCTGCGCATGGGGAGCTAGCCGCCTTCCCGGAGAGCCCCATGCCCACCCCTCTTTCTTGGCCTCGTCCCGCCAGCGCCATCTTGCGCGCGGCCCTGCTGCTCGCTTCCGGGCTCCTCGGGGGCTCGGGCCTCGCCGCCTCGAGCCCCGAGTGGCTCTCCGCGACCGACGGTCCGAGCCCGCTCGTCACCTCGAAGTCGGGCATGGGAACCGCCCAGGCCACCGCGACCGGAAAGGTCACCTCCGATTCCATCAAGGAGCTCTGCTCCGACCAGGCCGGCCTCGGGGATCCGGCGCAGGCGAAGAAGGCGACGGACGCCTGTGCCAAGCAGTGGAAGGGCGAGCTCGGCAAGACCTACACCGTCAAGGCCGACTGCACTGTCGGTCGCCTCGCTCCGCTCGACGGGAAGTCCTACGTGCTCGACGGCATCTGGGACAACACCGACATCGGCGGCGGCCGGACACGGTGGCGCGGTCCCGATGGGGTGGTCGGGCGGGACAACGCCAGCGG
>DASXGF010000320.1:0-2207 GCA_036489275.1 Myxococcaceae bacterium
GGGCTCCTCACCAGGGGCGCCGGCTGTACTTGTGGTTGCGGCGCGGCGTGGCGGACGGCGCGGGCGAGCTCCTGGTGCGACTGGAAGCGCGCGGCCGCGTCCGGCTGGAGGCAGCGGTCGACGATGCCCGCCAGCGCGCGAGGAACGTCGGCCTGGGCGCGGCGAACCGGAGCGACTCCGGCCTGGATCTGCTGGAGCGCCTCGACAGCGGTCCGGGCGTTGACCGGGGGACTGCCGGTGAGCAGGTGGTAGATGGTGGCGCCGAGGCCGTAGACGTCGGCGCGCTGGTCCAGTGGCTCGCCGCGGAGCTGCTCGGGCGCCATGTACGGCAGCGTGCCCATGACCGAGCCGGCGACGCTGAGGCCGGCGACGCTCGCCAGCGGGCTCCTCACCAGGGTGTCGTGATCCGACGGGGCGTGGGTGGTGGTGGCCAGGCCGAAGTCGGCGACGTGGGCGATGCCGTAGCGGTCGAGGAGGACGTTGGCCGGCTTGAGGTCGCGGTGGACGATGCCCAGGCGCGCGGCCTCGGAGAGGGCCTCGGCGATTCCGAGGAAGTGGGTGGCGACGTCGGTCCAGGGTAGCGGGCCGTTGCGATCGACGGCGTCCTGGAGCGAGCCGCCGTCGACGAGCTGCATCGCCATGAACCAGACACCGCGCTCCTCGCCGACGAAGTAGACCTGGACCACGTGGGGGTGGACGAGGTTGGCCTGGCTCTGGGCCTCGCGCTGGAAGCGGACGAGGAAGGACGCATCACCGGCCAGCTCGGGCCGGAGGGTCTTCAGCGCGACGGGACGGTTCAGCGAGGTGTCGAAGCCGAGATACACCGCGCCCATGCCGCCGGCGGCGATGTGCCGATCCACCCGGAAGTGGTGGAGGAAGGTGCCGGGCGAAAGCTCGGCGGGAACGAGGACCTGAGTGAGCGGCACCGGCGAGAGTGCCGTGGGCGGCACGGTCTCGCTCACTTCGACTCCGGTTCCACGATGTCCGCCCGGGTGGAGGCGATGATCGCCAGCAGCTCCTTCGTCTCACGCTCGGGGACGGCGTGGGTCTTGAGCGCGGCGACCAGGTCCTCGCCCATCGCGTCGAACTCGGCCCCGCGGACGTGCATCGGAGCGTGGAGCGGCTTCATCGCCCGGCCGGCGTAGGTGCACGGGCCGCCCGAGGCCGCGCACACCTGATCGGTGAGATGGGCCTGCAGGACGTCCATGTCCACGAACATGAAGCGGACGTTGACCCTCTTGTCGCGGCCGATGTTGCCCACGAAGGTGTGCATGACGACGTCGATGCCGGGCCGGCGGCCGAGGCGCTCGTAGAGGCTGGGGCCACCCGCGCTCGAGGATCCCGCAGCGGTCGCGGTCCGGGTGGCCTCGGAGCCCGAGGCGCACGCGACGAGGAGGGCAAGGAACGGCGTCCAGCGGCGCATGGGGGAGAAGACTTGAGCCTAGCACGCGAGATTCCAGGCTCCCTACGGACTCAACGTTTCCCGTGCCCCACCCACGCTCCATCCTTGCCGTGCGGGACCACGTAGACGTCCCGGTGCCCGTACCAGCGTCCCCCGTGGTAGTAGCCCCGCGCCGGCCACTGCGCGTAGTCGCCGTTGAACGCGTGCCAGTGGCCGAATCCCTTGCCCCACCACGCGAACCGTCCGGGACCGGCCACGAGGTACGGCTGCGGCCCCACCCCCCAGACCCACGGCGCCACCACCCAGGTCCAGCCCACCGGCGGGGAGTAGACGTACATCTGCGGGACGGCGCCGGTCTGGGGGACGTAGACGTACGAGTCGGCGTAGGGAACCCAGATCCAGCCGTACTGGTCGGTGAAGGCCCACTGTCCCTGGGTCGAGGCCTCGGGCGCCGCCACGGACGCGTTCTCCTGCTCCGGAGGTGGTGGCGTCGGGGCGGCCGGCATCGTCGGCTGGCTCGTCGGCGGAGGCGCCGGCGGGGCTACCGCCACCGGGGTGGTGCTCGGGGGTGGCCCGGGCGGAGTCGCCTGCGTGGTCTGAGCAGCGGCCGTGGCAGCGAGCAGCGACACAACGGTCATCGTGACGAGCGAGGGTCTGGTCATGGCGGTGGTGGGGGCGGGTACAGCGCTCCCGGCGGTGGCGGAGGGGGAGGAGGGACGTACTGCGGGGGAGGCCCAGGCGGAGGGCCGGCAGCCATCTCACCGAGCGGCCGCATCGAGCCGCCGATGACCCCGACCCGTGAGCC
>DASXGF010000325.1:0-8349 GCA_036489275.1 Myxococcaceae bacterium
CGTCGAAGGCCTCCCGGATCGCGAGCGCCGCCAGCGCGCCGTACGCCCCATCGACGTGCATCCACAGCCCGCGGCGCCGGGCCACCGCGGCGATGGAGGCGAGCGGGTCGATCGACCCGGTGCTCACCGTCCCCGCGGTGGCGACGACGGCGATGGGTTTCCGGCCCGCGGCGAGGTCCTGCTCCACCGCGCGTTCCAGCGCCTCCACGTCCATCCGGAGCGCCTCGTCCACCGGGACCTCGTGAACCCCCGCGTGTCCGAGCCCGAGCACCGCCGCCGCCCGGGGAATGGACATGTGCACCTCGGAGGAGGCGTAGAACACCCCGCCCGGCGTCACCCCGCTGGCGTTGGCCGGCGCGCGCGACTCGCGGGCCATCGCCAGCGCCATGAGGTTCGCCGACGAGCCGCCGCCGGTGAGGCTCCCCACGAACCCGGGGCAGCCGATGGCCTCCGCGAGCCACCGCACCACCGTCCGCTCGATGGTGACCGCTGCCGGCGACGACCGCCAGGCGGTGACGTTCTGGTTCAGGACGCTGACCAGGAGGTCCGCCAGCGCGGCCACCGGCTCGCCCGAGCCGAGCACGTAACCGAAGAAGCGCGGTCCAGGCAGGCGCGACAGGGCGACGACCCGGGTCAGCGCATCCAGCGCCTCGGGGCCCAGGCCCTCCTCGGGGAGCGGGGCATCGAACACCGCGCTGGTCTCGGCGCCGGAGGTCTCGGGGAAGGCCCGCGCCCGGGGCAGCTCGGCGAGGAGACCGGCGGCGAGCTCCACCACCCGGTCGGCGAGGGCCCGGAACTCGTCCGGGGTCAGCGGCAGTCGCTCTGCCATCCGGGCCTCGCTGCTCAGCGTTCCTCGAGGAGGAGCTTCAGCTCGCGGATCCGCCGGGTGATGCTGTCCCGCTCCATGGTCCGGTAAACCTCGGGCAGGAGCTCGCGGCTCGTGCACTCCTGCACCGCGGCCAGGTTCTGCAGCTCGATCTCCAGCGGATAGCTTGGCGGGACGAAGTCCGCCACCACCGCGCGCACGTCCTCCTCGGTGGGCTCTTCCCGCCCCCCGGCCAGCGCCCGGAACTTGGAGCGCACCAGCACCGCCTCGATGTCCGCGCCGGACATCTGGGTGCCCTTCGGGAGCAGCGTGGCGAAGGACGGGAGGTGCGGCACCTTCACCTTCTTCGCCACGATGCGGGCGAGCTCGTCTCGCTCGGCGTCGTTCTGCGGATAGAAGAGCGCGAGGTGCTCCTCGGCGCGCCCCTGCCGCTTGAGGTCCACCGGAAGGAGATCCGGCCGGGCGGTGAGGAGGAACCAGACGATCTTCCCCCGGAACTCGGTGTTCCCCATGAACGAGGCGATGGAGGCGAACACCCGGCTCGAGGTGCCCGAGTCCCCCGAGGCCTCGCGGTTGCCGAGGAAGGCGTCGGCCTCGTCGACCATCACCGCCACCGGCCAGAGCGCCTTCAGGAGGTTGAAGATCTTCTCGAGATTGGCCTCGGTGACGCCCTGCCACTGGCTGCGGAAGTTCAGGAACTTCACGCAGGGGATGCCGATCTCTCCGGCGAAGCACGTGGCGAGGAAGGTCTTGCCCGTCCCCACCGGCCCCGACACGAGGTAGCCCATGGGGAGCACCTCGATACGCCCCTTCTTCAGCGCCGCCGACGCCTGGCGGAGCATCTCCTTGGCCTTGCCGTGGCCCGCCACCGAGTCGAGCGTGTGGGCGGGCTCGATGAACTCCAGCAGGCCGTGGCACTCGGCCTGGATGATGTCCTTCTTCTTCTCCTTCAGCAGCTCGGGCGTGATGCGCACCTCGCGCTCGGTGGCCTCGGTGAGGATGCGGTCGAGGTTGATGCGCGAGAGCCCGGCGCTCATCTTGGCCAGCGCCGGAGCGGGGATCTCCGAGATGGAGCCCAGCTTCTTCCCCTCGAGCTTCACCCGCACGAAGTCCTGCCGCTCCTCCTCGGTGGGCAGCGGCAGCTCGATGTTCGCGACGTAGGGGTTGCGCGCCAGGCGCGCGGAGATCTCGGCCAGGTTCTCCACCAGGAGAACGATGGAGAGGTCGCCGGCGAGGAACTGCGGGTCGCTGGCCCACTTCACCAGGGTGGCGAGCGCGAAGCGGTCCTCGGCGGAGAGGCTCCCGATCTCCCCGCCCGGGACGAGCGTCTCGGCGAAGTCGATGATCAGCGCGAGCGACTGGCCGTCGGACAGGCGCATCCGCAGGTAGTTCTCGAGGATCTGCAGGGCACGGCCCGGATCGCGCGGGAGGACCTTCGCGTACTCGGTCCCGTAGAGCGTGTCGTACGCCGAGAGGGTGCGGGTGAAGTCCTTCTGCGAGTCGGGATTGGCGGCGCGGATGCCGCTGGAGCGGTCGTAGTGGAGGACGTGGCTCCGGCCGCCGAAGAGCTCCTCGGTGAGGAACTGCTTCAGAGGTCCGTAGGACCGGTCGTCCGCCGGCCCGAGCGGCTGCAGGTCCCGCACCGCGCCGTGCAGCAGGAACGTGCTGACCGTCTTCGTGTAGTAGGCCTGGGCCAACTTCTGCGCCCAGGACGGGAGGTCCGCCAGCGGGTCGCTGGCCTTGCGGGTGCGAGGTGCCATCGGGGGGCGGACTCTACCCCCGTTTTCAGCGGCAGCCGGGGACCTTGCGCAGCGCCGCGCGGACCGGGACCCGCGCGCCGGGCTGCTCGGGGAGCCGCAGCGGCACCTGCGCGGTCTCGAAGCAGCGCTTGCGGAAGGTGAGCGCCGAGGCGGTGGCCGGGACCCGGGTGGCCAGCGGCGTGACGCCGAGCAGTCGCTCGCCGCTGAACACCACCGCTCCGGGAGGCGTCGAGGTGACCAGGAGCCCGAACTCCAGCGGCTCGAGAGTCGTCCGCAGCTCCACCGGCTCGTCGGCGCTCTTCGCGGTCACCCGCGTCTCCATCGCGCGGTAGCCGGAGCGGCGTACTTGCAGGCTGTGCTCCACGCCCGGCACCAGCTCGCCCACGAAGAGGCCGTGCGAGCCGGAGCGCTTCACCACCTGGCCGTCGAGGCGCACCTCGGCGTCGTCCGGCTCGAGGAGGACGGTGAAGCGGGCCACCGTCGCCGCTCGCTGCAGCGCCACCAGCACCGAGGTGGGCGCGCTCCCGCGGCTCACCGTCGTCTCCACCAGCGCGGGCCTGAAGCCGTCCGCCGAGGCGAGGATCTCCACCTTGCCCGAGGGCGTCGTCTGCACCACCGGCCAGTGCGTCGGGACGCCCAGGTCCGTGCCGGCGACGGTCAGCCGCACCCGCCCCCGCGCCTCGGGCGGACTGACGTCGAGCACCACCCGACCGGTCGCCGGCTCGCGCTGCAGCATCCAGGCCCCGCCTCCGGCGCCGAGCCCGAGCACCCCCAGGACCCCGAGCACCCACGGCCAGGTCCGCCGTCCGGAACGCGCCGCGCGCTGGATCGCGTCCAGCTCGGCGGTGGGGGACGCGCCGGCAAGCGCGGGCGAGACGGAGGGGAACTCGCGCGAGGGCGCGGTCCGGGGCGTGGGCACGACCGGCGCCTCCGGAATGGCAGGCGTGGGCTCCGCGACGGCCTCGACCGGCGCCGGCACGGGCTCGGCGGTGCCGACGACGGCCAGCACGGGCACCCCTCCGACCTCCTCGGCCGCGGCGTGCGAGGGCGACGGCACGGAAGGCTCCTCGGCCACGGGCGCAGCTGCTGCCGGCCGCGGCGGAAGGGGCGGAGGGGCCGCTGGGAGCGAGCGCTCCTTCGGCACCGGGGTGGGAACGTCGGGCCGGAGCCGGACGATGGTCTCGTCCACCGGCGACACCGGCGCGTCGTCCCCGGGCTCCGCCTCCGGCGGCACCAGGCGGGCGCGCTCCGGGTCGGTCTGGGCCTCCGCGGCGACGATGGGCTGCTCGACCGGGGGCATCGCCTCCACCGAGGCCAGGACCTCGTTGTTGTCCACCACCAGCGTGCCCTCGTCCTCGCGCGGATGCTGCTGTGGGGCGGCGGCGGTGAGCTTCGGAAGCGGGGCGCTCCTCACCACCGAGGGCGTGGAAGGAGGCGTCGGGACCGCGGCGAGGATCGGACCGGTGGTCCGGGCGAGCACCGGAACGCCGACCCCGGTCTCGGTGATCATCCCCTCCGGCGCCTTGATGTCGGCGTACTCCGCCATCCGCGCCCGCTCGCGCTCCACCTCCTCGGCGAAGGTGGACTTCATGTACTGCATCAGATCCTTGCGGCTGAAGATGCTGTCCGAGGTGATGAGAAAGCGCTGCAGCTCGTCGGCGAGCTCGCTCGCGTACTGGAAGCGATCGGCCGGATCCTTCGCCAGCGCCTTGAGCACGATGCGCTCCAGCGCCTCGGGGATCTTCCGGTTGTAGGTGGAGGGGGGAAGCGCCTCGGCCTTCCGCACCTTCTCCAGGACCTGGAAGTCGCTCTCGCCGACGAAGAGTCGCTCGCCGGTGAGCAGCTCGTAGAGGCAGACGCCGATGGCGAAGACGTCGCTGCGCCGGTCCAGCGGGAGCCCGCGGATCTGCTCCGGGCTCATGTAGCCGAACTTGCCCTTGAGGATGCCGGCCTGGGTCTTGGTCACCTTGCCCGCCGCCTTGGCGATGCCGAAGTCGATGACCTTCACCTCGCCCTCGAAGGAGATGAGGACGTTCTGGGGCGAGACGTCGCGGTGGACCACGTTCAGGTCGCGGCCGTGCTGGTCCTTCTTCCGGTGGGCGTAGTCCAGGCCCTCGCAGAGCTTGCCGATGACGTAGCAAACCAGCGGGACCGGGGGCGGCTCACCCTTCTTCCGGGCCCGCTCGAAGATGGAGCGCAGGTCCTTGCCCGGCACGTACTCCATCGCGATGTAGAGGCTCGGGCCGATCCGGTTCAGCTCGTAGATCTGACAGATGTTGGCGTGAGTCAGCTGGACGCTGATCTTCGCCTCGTCCTGGAACATCGAGATGAACTCTTCGTCCTCGGCGATGTTCGGGAGGATCCGCTTGATTGCCACCAGCCGCTCGAAGCCGCCGGCGCCGAAGACCTTCCCCCGCCACACCTCGGCCATGCCGCCGATGTTGATCCGGTCGAGCAGCAGGTACCGCCCGAAGGGGATCGGCTGCTTCTTCGGCGAGGGGCTGGTCAAGGTTGGAGGGGTGGGAGGAGCTGACCGCGGGCAGCAAGCCTAGCGACCGGCCGAGCGGAGGGTCAACGAGGCGCCGGTGTGCGCATCCGTCGCCCTCACTCGCCCATTGCGGTGGATCACTCGCTTTGGGTCAGGGCCGCGTCATTCGCCTTTGAATGCGGGAGGACGCTTTTCCAGGAACGCCACGATGCCCTCCTGGAAATCGGCCGAGGCGAGCAGCTCGAGCTGGCCGCGCACCTCACCCTCCAGCGCTTCCTCGAGGCTGGAGTGGCTCGCCGCCTCCACCGCGGCCTTGACCGCGCGATGGACCAGCGGCGGGCCGGCAGCGAGCGTCCGGGCGAAGTCCCACGCCGCGGGCTCGAGCTGCGCCGCGGGGTACACGCGGTTGGCCAGCCCGATGCGGTGGGCCTCGGCGGCGTCAACCAGCTCGCCGGTGAGCATCATCTCCAGCGCCCGGCCCAGCCCGACGAGCCGGGGCAGCGTCCAGGTGCCCCCGCCGTCCGGCATGAGGCCCCGCTTCACGAAGATCTCGCCGAAGCGTGCACGGTCCGAGACCAGCCGGAGGTCGCAGGCCAGCGCGAGGTCGCAGCCGAAGCCGGCCGCCGGCCCGTCGACGACGGCGATGGTGGGCAGGGGACAGGCGCGGACCGCCCGGATGAGTCCGTGGAAGTGGGTGCGCATCCGGGACTCGATGGTCTCGGGGTCCATCCCCTCCTCGGCGGCGACCCGGAGGTCCAGCCCGGAGCTGAACGCGCCCCCGGCTCCGGAGAGGACGACGACGCGCGCTCCGGCGGAGGGAGCGCCCTCGATGGCCGCACGCACGGCATCGTTCACCGCCGTGGTGAGGGCGTTGCGGGTCTCGGGGCGGTTGAGGGTGATCCAGCGCACCCTCCCCTCGTCGGTCATCAGCACGTCTGCCATGGTGACGGGGACTCTACACGGCCTCCGAGACCAGCACGCTGCTCGCGGTGCTCGTCCGGTGCACCACCGGCGGTGCGAAGCCGGCGCTCCGGAGCAGCGCGGCCAGCTCCTCCACCGAGCGCTGCCGCCCGCCGTCGGTGAGGGCCAGCATCTGGAGATCTACCAGCGAGGCCAGCGCCTCGACCGGTCCGTCGTCGAGGAGCAGCTCCACGAGGAGCAGCCGGGCCCCGGCCGGCATCGCACGGCGCACCACCTCGAGGAGAGCGCGGGCCCGCGCATCGTCCCAGTCGTGCAGCACGTCCTTCAGCACGTAGGCCGGGAGCCCTTCCGGAACCCGGGCGAAGACGTCCGCCGGCTCCAGCCGAACCCGCCCGAGCAGGCCCGAGCGCTCGAAGCGCCGTCGCGCGAGCGGCACCACGGACGGCGCCTCGACCAGCACCCCCTGCAGCCCCGGGTGCGCGCGCAGCGCGGCCTCGAGCAGCGCCCCGGTTCCGCCGGCGACGTCGCACAGGCCGGCCAGCCCAGAGAACCCCGGCGTCTGCACCACCACCTCGGCGTCGAGCCGGGTGAGCGCGTCCATCGCCCTGGCGAACTGGGCGCCCTCCTCCTCCGAGGCCGCGAAGTGCTCCCAGACGCCCCGGCCATGTGCGCGGCGGAAGGGCACCTCGCCCGCGCGGACCGCCTCGAGGAACCGGCTCCAGGCGTGGAGGTTGGTCTCCGAGGCGAAGAAGACGGCGAGCGGCCCGAGGCTGCGCGGGGTCTCCGGCTGGAGCGCGCGGGTGAGGCGGTTGCAACGGAAGCGGTCCCCGCTGCGGTCGACCAGCCCCACCGCGGCCGCGCCCCGGAGGATGCGCTCGGCCGTGTCGCGCTCCAGGGCGCCGTCGCCCACCAGCTCTCGGGCCGTGCGCGGGGTGTCGTCGAGCCGCTCGACCAGACCGCTGGAGACCAGTGCACCAGCCACCGCGGTGCGCGCCACGCCGGTGATGCGCTCGGCGAGGAGCAGCTCGGGCGGGGCGAGCCAGTCCACGCCGGCTCGGAGCCGCTGGTAGACCCAGACCGCGACCCGCGCGCCGAGCGCCGCGGGGTTCATCCTCGCACCCGCGTGCGCCCGGCCGGCAGCGCCGGATCCTCGGTGACGTCGAGGAACTGCTCCAGCTCCCGCACCGTCTTCTCGGTGGCGCTCACCTCTGCGGCGAGCGCGTCCAGCATCCCGCCGACCGCGGCCGGGTCGCGGATGGAGATGGACTGCTCGTGGGTAAGCTTGACCAGGTCCTCGATGCTCGCCAGCTGGTGGCTCACGACCGCCCGGCTCTCCTCGGCCTGCGCGAAGCGCTCCAGCCGGCGTCGGAGGATGTCGGCCCGCTTCTCCTGCACCTCGCGCAGCCGGGGGTTGTCCTGGGCTCTGAGCTCGGTCTCCAGCAGTGACAGCTCGCGGCGGATGGCCTCGCGGTCGGCGATGCCGAGGTACCGGCGGTGATCGTTCAGCGTGGAGAGGAGCCGGAGGAACGCGGTCAGCAGCGCCGCGAGCTGCGCCTCGCTCGAGGCGGCGAGCACGCCTCCGCCGGGAAGCTTGCGGTAGTTCTCGAGGATGGAGTCGCGCAGGTCGCGGAGGACGAAGTAGTGCTCGCGCTGGCTCTCGGCGAGCTCCGCGAGCAGTCGCTCCGTCTCGTCGTCCTCGGGTCGGGCGACCCTGGAGCCCACCGCGCGTCGAACCGAGGGGACGAGGCCCACGGCGGCCAGGTAGAACCCCTCGGCGCTCAGCGCGATCAGCGCCGGAAGCGCGTGTCCGGTCAGGAGCGAGGCCCCGCCCGCGGTGAGCAGAGCAATCACATTCGCCGGCGCGAACAACGCCGCGCGGAACGTTCGTCCGGCGCGGCTCATGGACGGCCCTCCCCGAGGCTCCGGAGCACGGTGACGTCCCGGGTGTCCTCGGCCGCGGGCGCCGGGGGCGAGCGGGCGATGCGCGACTCCAGCGCCGCCGCGCTCTGGAACAGCTCGTCGTAGGTGACCGGCGCCTGTCCGGCGATACCGAAGAAGGCCAGGTTCTCCCGGAGCGTGGCCGGAGGCTCGCCGTGCACCGCCTCCCGGGGGTCCCCGAGCGATGGCGCGACCTCCCCGAGGAGCCGCGCGGCGGGCACCGGGTCCTTCGCCGTGGCCGCCGCCGCGTCGAGCAGCCCGCGGATGATCCGCCGCACGCCGTCGGGATAGCGGGCGGCGAACTCGCCCCGCACCACCAGCACCGTGGCGATGAGGTGTGGAGCATCGGCCGTGGTGGCCAGCACCTTGCCCCCGCGATCGGCGGTGGCCGCCTCGACGTCTCCGTGCAGCCCGAC
>DASXGF010000353.1:0-17998 GCA_036489275.1 Myxococcaceae bacterium
TCCCCTTCCAGGTGGTGGCGGTCGCCGGGAAGAAGGGGCAGACGCCCACCGGGCAGGACTCGGACGACGTGGTCTTCATCCCCCGGACCACCTTCCAGGCGAAGATCCAGGGAGGGCTCGGGAAGTTCCTCCAGGGCACCATCTTCATCAGCGCGACCAACGCCTCGACCGCCGAACGCCAGGTGACCGAGCTCCTCCGCGACCGTCACCGCATCGGCGGGCCGTCCGAGGACGACTTCCAGATCCGCAACCTGGCCGAGGTGGCCAGCGCCCAGGAGGAGAGCAGCCGCACGGTGACGCTGTTCCTGGCCATCGTCGCCGCGGTGTCGCTGCTGGTCGGCGGCATCGGCATCATGAACATCATGCTGGTGAGCGTGACCGAGCGGACGCGGGAGATAGGCACCCGCATCGCGGTGGGTGCGCGGGGAATCGACATCCTGCGACAGTTTCTGGGCGAGGCGGTGGTGCTCGCCGTGGCCGGCGGAGTCCTAGGCATCACCGCCGGGATCGGCGTGGCGCGCTGGCTGACCGCGGTGTTCCACTGGCCGGTCGCCTTCCGCCCAGACGTGATGATCGTCGCCGTGGTGTTCAGCGGCGCGATCGGCGTGGTGTTCGGCCTCTATCCGGCGCGCAAGGCGAGCCGGCTCGATCCGATCGAGGCCCTCCGCTACGAGTGACCCCGAGCGGCGCTGCGCTCAGAACGCGCCGGTCCGGATCTGCTGCAGGACCTCCGGCAGCTTCACCTGCTTGGCCAGCGACTCGATCTGCCCCGAGACTTGAGGCAGCAGCCCCTGTGCCTCGCCCTGGAACCGGGTGAACAGCGCGCGGAGATCGTCGGCGGAGAGCTTCCGTCCCTGCGCGTAGTACTGCTTGGCCACGTGGCCCAGCGCGTAGGTGGAGGCGAAGGTCACCGCGGCTCCGGCCGCCACGCCGGTGGCGCCGCCCAGGAGCCCACCGAGGATTCCCGAGGCGACGCCGCCCAGAACCTTCCGCACCATTCCCTCGACCAGCTGGGCCGCGGCACCGAGCCCGAAGGTGCCGGCGAGATCCTTCACCTGGTTCGCGTCGAGCTGCTGGCCGTGGCGCTGGCCGATCTCGTAGACCAGCCGCAGCTGCAGCGGGAGGATGGCCAGGTTCGCCAGCCGGTCGGGGAGGATCTCCAGCGCGCCGGTCAGCATCGCCTGCTGGAGGATGCGCTGATCCAGCGAGGCGTCGTCCGTGGCGGTGCCCGCGGGCAAGGCACCGCCCAGCGGAGCGGCGCTGAGCTCCCGCAGCTGGGTCTCGAACTCGTGGGTCGCGGCCGGGCCGAGCCCGAGCGCCCCGTGGAGCCAGCTGAGGAAGGTCTGCTCCGGAGCATTCGGAGCGCCATCCACGCTGCAGATCGCCAGGGCGACCTCGTAGGCGGTGCGCCGGGCGTCGGCGTCCGAGAGAGAGGCGGCGAGGACCCCGATGCCCTGGCGCGCGGCGGCCGGCTGGTCGAGCGCGGTGGTCGCCGAGGGGACCCCGAGCCGGGAGGCCACGGAGGCGAGCTCGCGCTGCTCGTCGGGGGAGATCTGGCCGTCGGCCATGGCGGCCATGAGCGCGATCTGGGTGATGCGAGAGGCGTCTTCGGCGTTCATGGAGCGATTTCTACCCGCAGGCGCCAGTGGCGGGGAGGGCCTCCGGGTCCCGAACGGCCAGCAGCTGACCCTGAACGCACGGGCTGCGCGCCCTGCCGTGACGGGGGGAGAAGGGCCCTACAGCAGTCGCCGGACGGGATTCGGCCGGCCCTCGGCGAACCGCGACGGCCGGAGGGGATGGACCTCGAGCGTGGGCTCCGCGCCGGTCAGCAGCTCGGCGGCGAGCTGTCCGAGCGCGGGCGCGTGCATGACGCCGTGCCCCGAGGAGCCGTTGACCAGGAAGAGCCGGTCCTCACCGGGGGCGGGTCCGAGGAGCGCGTGCTCGTCGGGGGACATCTCGTAGAGCCCGGCGTAGGTGGAGGCGATGGGGACCGTGGCCAGCGGCGGGACCCGCTCCCGCGTCGCGGCGGCGACCGTGGCCGTCCACCCCGGCTCGACGGACACGTCGAACGGGTCCGCGCCGCCCTCGTCCGGCCAGAGAAGGAGCACGTGGTCGTCGCGCACCCGGAAGTGGAAGCCGTCGGCGAAGATGGTCATCGGCGTCGAGGCGGGGAGCGCATCGGTGGGCGCGGTCCGCGCCACCTGCCGGCGGAGCGGTTGCACCGGCACGTCCACCCCGGCCAGCGCTCCGATGCGGGCCGCCCAGGCTCCCGCCGCGTTCACCACCGTGGCCGCCTCGTGCCTGCCTGCCGAGGTCTCGACCCGGAGCGCTCCGCCCACGCGGGAGATGCCCGTGACCTCGGCGTCGAGGCGCTGCACGCCGGCGCGCAGGGCGGACTCGAGATATCCGCGGCGGATCTCCAGCGGCCGGATGAACCCGTCCCGCGGAGAGAAGCTCCCTCCCACCACGCCCTCGGTCCGGATGCAGGGGACGAGTCGCCGGACGTCCTCGAGGTCGACCAGCGCAGCGTCGTCACACTCGCACGCCCGCTGGACCTCGAGGGCCGCTGCCAGCTGCCGCGTCTGCGCGGGCGTCGCGGCGAGGAACAGGTACCCCGCGGGCCGGTAGCCCGGGTCGACGCCCGTCTCCTCCTGGAAGGCGAGCAGCTTCCGCCGCGACAGGAGCGACAGCCGGACGTTCACCTCGGTGGCGAACTGCGCGCGAAAGCCGCCGGTGGCGCGCTCGGTGCTCCCGCCCCCGCGGTCGACCACCAGGATCCGCTGTACGCCGGCGCATGCGAGATGGTGGGCGACGCTCCAGCCCACAACGCCGCCACCGACGACGAGGACCTCCCAGCTCACCGGGCGGAGCAAAGCCTTCTTTCCAGCAACGGTGCAATCCCGATGGGTTGCGCCCCGTGTCGGGAGACGGCAGACGCGTCGGAGCCGACCCGGTCCACCACTCCGGACGCCAGGCGGGCGCGAGGCCGCTGCTACCGTGTTGCTCGTGCGCGCGCCGCTCGGGTCGCTCCTCGGAAGCCTGCTGGTCGCCACATCACTCCTCGCCGGCTGCCGGACGACCGAGGACATCCAGCGCGACTACGCGAAGAAGATCACCCCGACCGGAGTGGGCGCGACGCCGGTGCCGGACACGGTGCCGGAGAGGGCCATCCGCCCGATGAAGGTCCGGGTCTGGGTGGACGGGGACTACCAGCGACAGACGCTTCGCTGGGAGGACCGGATCCTCGCCCAGTTCGACCGCGCCAACCGGGTTCTCGTTCCCCAGTTCGGCGTGCGGCTGGACGTGGTGGAGGTGAAGCCCTGGGAGAACGTGCCCGCCGACTCGCTCGGCGTCCATGTGCAGGCCCTCCGCGCGCGCGATGACGGCCAGGGCGTGGACTGGGTGATCGGATACGTGTCCTCGGTCGAGCGCGTGGCGACCTCACACGACCAGATCGGCATCGCGGCCTACCTGGGGAAGCACATTGCCGTGCGGGGAATGGTCTCGGCCGCGGAGACCGACGCCATTCATCGCACGCTGGACAAGCTCTCGATCTCGGAGCTCGACCGGGTGACTCGCGAGCGCCGGCTGCACAAGGAGACCGCGGCGCTGCTCCACGAGTGGGCGCATACGCTGGGCGCGATCCACGAGCGCTCTCCGGACTGGCTCATGTCTCCGGTGATCGACTCGAAGCAGGTGAGCTTCTCCTCGGCGAGCATCAAGCTCATCGAGGTGAGCCTCGAGTACCGGGGCTCGACCAGCTCCGCCCTGCTCAAGGCCTGGGCCCGGGAATACCGGGCGGCGATCGAGGCGTACCCGCCCGACCTCGCCGATTTCTCGAGCCGGGAGGCGGCGCTCGCCAGTACCCAGGCCCTGGCCGCCGGAACCATCGACCAGGACCCGGGTCCGGCCTCCTCCGGCGACGCGGCCTCCACCGTCCGCCAGACCAAGCTCAAGCTGAACGGCGGTGACGTCGCGGGCGCCTGGGCGCTGATCGAGCCGCTCTCGCGAACGGCGAAGGACGACCCGGTCGTGCAGGGCTACGCCTGTCACGTCGCCTCGCAGCGTGCCTCGCGGGCCGCGGAGACGGTGACGCTTTGCCAGGCAGCGGTGTCGATGGACCACGCGATGCCCTCCACCCGTCTGGCGCTCGCACACGTTCACCTGGTCCGGAAGGAGGCCACCTCGGCGTTCGAGGCGCTGGAGCCGATGGAGGCCGGGCTGGAAAAGGACCCGGGCGCGGGGAGCGATCAGTGGCTCGTGCTCGGTCAGACCTACCAGCGCGCCGGGGCGCTGACTGCGGCGGAGCGGGTCGCGGCGAAGGCGGGGAAGGGGCCGGCGGTGCAGCAGCTCCTGAAGGACTGCCGTCAGGACCGGCGGCGATTGGCCGTGTTCAAGGTCGAGCCCACACGCGAGGTGAGCTATGTCGAGGCGATGCGGGCCGCGCAGGGAGAGGTGGAGCGCTCTCGGCTGACCAAGGCCCGGACCCTGGCCGGCGATCTCGAGAAGCGTTTCCCGGGGACTCCCGGAGCGGCGCTGCTCGGCTGCCTGATGGAAGCGAAGTCGTCGAGCCTCTCCCGGACGCAGTCCGCGTGCGCGCGAGCGAGCGCGGCGGCGCCGGAGCTCATCGATCCGCACTACTGGCTCGGGCTGGTCTCGCTGCAGCAGAACCACTGGCGCGAGGCCCGCGCGGAGCTGGGCAAGGCCTGCGACCTCGACGAGTCCGGGGACTACTGGTGGCGGGTCGGCTCCTGGTACCAGCAGGCGAACGACAGCAAGGCGCTGGCCGATCTCCGCGAGCGCTACAGGGCCCGGTTCGGCCGGGAGCTCCGCGCAGGGCGCTGACTACTTGCAGACCTGGTTGCAGACCGCGGGATAGATGGCGTGCTCGAGGTCGGTGCAGCTCGCGCTCGGGTAGGCCGCGATGCACTGGTCGGCGGCCGACTGGTCGAAGGTCTTCCCGGTGGGGCAGGCGGTACCCGTGCACTGACCGCTGGTCTGGTTCACGCACCCCGACTCCGACCCGTAGAGCTGCTGTGCGGTCTGCGCGTCGCAGTTGAAGAGCTGGGTGCAGATTGCCGCAACCCCCTCCCGGCAGTAGTCGGCCGCGTTGGTGCTCGAGCCGCATCCGGCGGCTGCCATGGACACTGCCAGCGTCGCTCCCACGATTCCCCGCCTCATGTCACCTCTTTCGAGTGGCGGGGTTGAAACCCTCGGGCTCCCCGGCGTTAACCGGGGAGCCCGCTATGAGACGCTCTAGTCGTCGTGGCGGTGTGACTTGTCCCAGCGCGGATCCTTTGGGTCGAAGACGATCGGGCGCAGGTAGTCGTTCGGGTCGACGAGCCAGCGCAGCTCGGGACGATCCGCTGCGGGGATGCCCATCGCGTCCTGCTGCTTGCGGTACCCCACCTTCCACTCTAGCGACGAGCTCTCCACCGCCACGGCCGTCACGTGGTTGGGGATGAAGACCTTCGGAGCGATGTGGGTGTTGTAGTCGACGATGTCGCGCTCGCCGTTGATGCCGAAGCCCAGGCTGACCACCGAGCCGATCTCCACGTCGGTCGGACCTAGGGCCTCCATGAGGTTCTCGAGCTTCTGCCCCACCTCGGGTCCGAAGCAGCCCTGGGCGTTCTGTCCAGGCTGGCTGGGCTGGGGCGGGTTGGTGCCGGCGATGTTGTTGGGGAGCGCGCAGCCCTCGCGGAGGGCACCGCTGGTGTTGTGCCACACGAAGGTGAAGTTGTTGTCCCCGCGTAGACGGAACGAGTAATAGATGCTGATCGGGCCGCCTTGCCCGGTCCGGGCGGTGGCGATGTTCAGGACGGTCGAGAGGGGCACCCCGGCCGGGAACATGTCCGGGTCCCGCGGGTCGGCCAGGTTGCAGGGCGCAGCGCACGTGTGGGTCGTCGGGTCGGGGCTGTTGATGATGACCGGCGGGAAGCTGGTGTCCTGCGGCGCGGTGTTGGTCGAGTGCAGGTGCTTGAAGGCGGTGATCGTCGCCACCGGATCGAGCTGATGGATGGTCACCACCTCGCTGCCTGGGATCGACCCGCGCGAGGTGATCTCCACGCAGGGGACCGTCGTGCCCGTCCCGAAGATGCGCGCGGCGTCGAGCTGCATGTTGTCGCACGTCTCCGGCGACGCGTAGATGGTCGCTCCGGTGAGGTGCGAGATGTACGCGGCGTTGTCCGCGTGATCGAAGTGCCCGTGGCCGAGGAACAGCGCCTCGGGCTTGAGGTCCACCAGGTCCTGGATCACCAGAGGCGTACGGCCAGCCTGGACCTCGAGCCGGGTGACGAAGGTGTCGAGCAGGACCACCCGGCCCTTCACCGAGGCGGCGAAGCTGGCGTTGGTGATCCAGGAGATGATGACCTTGTCGTTCCGGACCTGGCCCGAGCCGGGGTCCACGTTCTCCTTTCCGAAGAGTTTCTGGCGAGCGGCGATGGTCGCCGGATCGGGTTTGTTGTGATCCTTCCCCTTATCGGGGGCCGCGAGGGCGCTGGTGGACAGGATGGCGAGCGAGACGAGCAGAGACGGACGGAGTCGGAGTCGCATGAACCGTGGATCCCGGATGCCGGTCTGGCATCCGCCTGCGGGTGGGACAGCCCTCCACGCCCCGAGCGAGCTCGTCGCGCGGACTGCGGCCGAGTACGCCTGCGTTCGGAACTCGGTCAAGGCGCGCCTTCAGTCGCCGGCGATCGCCTGTCACACCGCCGGCATCTCACCCCGTCGAATGGTCAGGCCGTTGTCATCGCAACGCAGGCTTTCGCCATCGCATGGCGCTGAAGGGCCCATGACGGCCGACGAACGCGAGCTGCTGCGACGCATCGCCGAGGTCGAGGAGTGGGTGACAGCGAGTGGCATCTCGGGCCTCCGGCTGCCGGATCTCTGGCCGGACGAGCTGATCGGGCCACGGACAGACGACTCGCCGCCCGGCGATCTCCTGGACCGGTTGCTCGGCGATGCGACGCTGACCCGCGCCGCGGTGGAGTAGATCACGGAGCGGCGGCGCATGGCCCTGCGTGCGGTGAGAGTCGACCTGCGCCCGCTGCCAGCCGGCGGGCGAATCCTCTGCACCGACATGAAACTCGGACCTGTGCGATGCGGCGCGGCCCGCCTCCGGGGGATTCTTCGAGGCCGACGATCTCCCTCCCTGGGGGACGTGGTTCGCGCACGTCGAGACCGGAACCTTCGGCGGGATCGTTGCCTGCTGGGTTCCCCGCGCGCTCGTGGCCGCGGCCGATCGCGGGGTCGTCGTCATCCCCGCTGAGAGGCGTCTCTTCCCGAGCTTGCCTGCTCCCCCGCGCGTTGAGTAACAGGCGCCCTCCTCATGACTGCGCTTGCGATCGAGGTGGAGCGGCTGGTGAAGCGCTTCGGCGACCTGGTCGCCGTCGATGGTCTCGATCTCTCCGTGCCCACCGGCACTTGCCTCGGGTTGCTCGGACCGAACGGGGCGGGGAAGACCACCACGGTGGAGATCCTGGAGGGCCTGCAGCGGGCGACCTCCGGAAACGTGCGGGTCCTGGGCCGAACCTGGGCCGAAGACCCCGACGGCATCCGTGCGCGGATCGGGGTGGCGCTTCAAGAGACGCGCTTCCACGAGAAGCTCACCGTCGAGGAGACGCTGACCCTCTTCCGCAGCTTCTACCCGCTGGGGCCGGGGGCAGAGGTGGTGCTGGCGCAGGTGTCGCTCGAGGACAAGCGGAACGCCCGGGTGGGCACGCTGTCCGGCGGCCAGAAGCAGCGGCTCGCGCTCGCCGTCGGGCTGGTGGGTGATCCCGAGCTCCTCTTCCTCGACGAGCCGACGACGGGCCTCGACCCGGTGAGCCGGCGTGGCCTGTGGACCATCATCGAGGGGCTCAAGGGGCGCGGCCGCACGGTGCTGCTGACCACCCACTACATGGAGGAGGCCGCGGTCCTCTGCGACGACATCGTCATCGTCGACCACGGCCGGATCGTCGCCCGCGGCAGCCCCGAGGCGCTGGTGCACTCGCTCGGCGGCGAGCAGCTCGTGGAGTTCGTGGCCAGCCGGCCCATCCCCGCCGAGGCGCTGGAGCGGGTGCCCGGATTCAGCGGCCGGCGTCAGCGAGGCGAGACGGTGTCGCTGTCGGTCCAGGCGCTCCACGAGGCGGTGCCGGCGCTCCTGCGCATCGCAGACGAGCACGGCAGCGAGCTGGTCCGGCTCTCCACCCGGGCCGCCACGCTGGACGACGTGTTCCTCGCCCTCACCGGGCGGACCCTCACCGAGGCGGAGCAGGGATGAAGGGCGCGGCCGGCTGGCTCAATCCGTTCTGGCAGCTGCTCCTGATGCGGCTGCGCACCTTCACCCGCGAGCCGGCAGCGACCTTCTGGGTCTTCGGCTTCCCGCTGCTGATGTCGATCGCGCTCGGGCTGGCCTTCCGCAACCAGGCCGGGACGCGCCTGTCGGTGGCCGTCGCCGAGGGGCCAGACCGGGCCGAGGTGGTGGCCGCGCTCCGGGCGAGCGACGGGCTCACGGTGACCGAGATGACCCTCGACGACGCGCGCGAGGCGCTCCGGAAGGGGAAGGTGGCCCTGGCGGTCGTGCCCTCGGAGACGCCGCGCATCCTTCTCGACGCGACCCAGCCCGATGCCCGCTCCGCCAGACTGCTGACGGTGGACGCGCTCCAGCGCGCCGCGGGACGGACCGACCCCCGCCCCCTCGCCGAGGAGCAGGTCACCATCCCCGGCAAGCGGTACATCGACTTCCTAGTCCCCGGGCTGCTCGGGTTCGGCATCATGTCCTCGAGCATCTGGGGGCTGGGGTGGGTCATCGTCCAGATGCGGATGGGGAATCTGCTCCGGCGGCTGGCCGCGACCCCGATGCGGAGGAGGGACTTCCTGCTCGCCTTCGCCAGCGGCCGGCTGATCCTCGCGTTCCTCGAGGTGCTCTTCTTCCTCGGGTTCGCGCGCCTCATCTTTGACGTCCGTGTTGCGGGGAGCCCGCTCACCTTCGTCCTCTGGGCGCTCCTGGGAGCACTGAGCTTCGGAGGCCTCTCGACGCTGGTGGCCAGCCGGGCCCAGAGCTCGGAGACCGCCAGCGGGCTCATGAACCTGGTCACCCTCCCGATGACCGTGCTCTCGGGGGTCTTCTTCTCCGCGAGCCACTTCCCGGGGTGGCTCCAGCCCTTCCTCCGGGCCCTCCCTCTGACCGCCCTCATCGACGGGCTCCGGGCCATCTCCATCGACGGGGCCGGGGTGGCCGCCCTGGGGGTACCGGCCCTGGTTCTGGGCGTCTGGGGGGCGGGGAGCTTCGCGCTCGCCCTGCGGCTCTTCCGCTGGACCTGAAGCGGTTGCGGTCGGCGGGCGGCCCCTGGCACGCTGACGCACCGTGTCCAAGCGCGCCAACCTCGCACGCGACGATCAGCGAGCGCTGGCGGTGCTCGGCGACATTGGCCGTGCGCTGGCCCGCGCCGGCGAGGTCCGCGCCGTCCTGGAGCGGGCGCTCGAGCTGCTGGAGGAAGCGCTGGGCATCGTCCGCGGGGCGGTGTTCCTGTTCCACGAGGACTCCGGAGCGCTCCAAGTGGACGCCGCAGTGGGCATCTCCGGCGAGGGGCTCGCCGCGCGCTACCGCCCGGGCGAGGGAATCATCGGGCGGGTGCTCCAGTCCGGACGACCGGTGGTGGTCCCGGCGAGCGCCCGGGAGCCGCTGCTCCTGAACCGGGCCTTCCAGCGGCGAAAGACCGGCTCGCCGGAGGTGAGCGTCCTCTGCCTCCCCATCACCTTCGACCGCCAGCCGGCCGGCGTCCTGATGGTGGACGTGCCCTTCCAGCCTGGGCGCGACTTCCAGTCCGAGATGCAGTTCCTGGGCGTCGTCGCGGCGATGATGGCCCAGGCGCTGCGCGCACAGCGGGCGATCGAGGACGAGCGCACCCGGCTCGTGGCGGAGAACAAGAACCTCCGCTCCGAGCTGGAGGAGCGTTACGACCTGTCGAACATCGTCGGCACCAGCGGGCCGATGAAGCAGGTCTACGAGCAGATCGCCCAGGTGGCGCAGAGCACCACCACGGTCCTGGTCCGGGGTGAGTCGGGCACGGGGAAGGAGCTCATCGCCCACGCCATCCACTACAACTCACCGCGCGCCTCGAAGCCGTTCGTGAAGGTGAGCTGCGCCGCGCTCCCGGACACGCTGATCGAGTCGGAGCTGTTCGGGTACGAGAAGGGAGCCTTCACCGGCGCGCAGGCTCGCAAGCGCGGGCGGTTCGAGCTGGCCCACGGAGGGACGCTGTTCCTCGACGAGGTGGGGGAGCTGAACCTCTCGACCCAGGTGAAGCTCCTGCGGGTGCTTCAGGAAGGGGAGTTCGAGCGGCTCGGGGGGACGGAGACCCTCAAGGCCGACGTCCGGCTCGTCGCCGCGACCAACCGCGACCTCGAGGCGGCCATGGCGGAGAAGCAGTTCCGCGAGGACCTGTACTACCGGCTCGACGTGTTCTCGATCTTCGTGCCGCCGCTGCGCGACCGGAAGCCGGACGTGATGCTCCTGGCCGATCACTTCCTCATCAAGTACGCGCGACGGCACAACAAGCGCATCAAGCGGATCGCCACCCCGGCGATCGACATGCTGATGAGCTACCACTGGCCGGGGAACGTGCGGGAGCTGGAGAACATCATCGAGCGAGCGGTGCTGACCTGCGATGGGCAGGTCATCCACGGGCACGACCTGCCGCCGACTCTTCAGACCGCGGAGGCGTCCGGTACCACGATGCAGTCGTCGCTGTCGGACGCGATCGAGCAGTACGAGAAGGATCTGATCGTGGACGCGCTGAAGAGCTCACGGGGGAACCGAGCGAAGGCGGCGCGGCTCCTCGGAACGACCGAGCGGATCATCGGGTACAAGATCCGGAAGTACGAGATCGAGGTCGCGCGGTTCCGTGGCGGCGGACCAGCGCTCGTGCCGGTGCGGCGGCGGACCGGGACGCGATAGCCGGAAGCGGCCTACAGGTCCACGACGGCGGGGGTCCTCCAGCTCAGGAGCTCGCAGTTCCCGCTCCACTGGCGGTCGACTTCCCAGCGGCATGGAGGACCTGACGAGAGATCTCCTCCACTCCAACCCCGTGTGTCACCTGCGCGAACACCGTCGGCCCGGCTCCCCGCATCTTCTTGGCGTCGCGGTCCATCACCCCGAGGTCCGCGCCCACGTGCGGCGCGAGGTCGGTCTTGTTGATGACCAGCAAATCCGACTGGGTGATGCCCGGTCCTCCCTTCCGCGGCACCTTGTCTCCGCCGGCGACGTCGATGACGTAGATGGTGAAGTCCGCCAGCTCGCGGCTGTACTGCGCCGCCAGGTTGTCGCCGCCGCTCTCCACGAACAGCAGCTCGGGCGCGGGCTTCACCTCCTTCATCAGCCGCTCGAGCGACAGGAGGTTGTGGCTGATGTCCTCCCGGATTGCCGCGTGCGGACAGCCGCCCGTTTCCACTGCCCGGATGCGCTCGGTGGGGAGGGCCTCGTTCCGGACCAGGAACTCGGCGTCCTCCTTGGTGAAGATGTCGTTGGTCACCACCGCCAGGCTGACCCGGTCCCGGAGGAGCCGGCACAGCGCGAGCACCAGCGCGGTCTTCCCGCTCCCCACCGGCCCGCCGACGCCCACGGTGAACGCGCGCTCGCGGGTGTCCCGCCGCATCGGTCGCTCCCGCTGGTGGTAGTGGCCGGGATGATCCGCGTGGGTGTGGTCGCCTTCGTGGCCCATGTGCCGAGACTCCTTCAGGACTGGAACAGCCGCGAGTGCAGCCGATCGTGCGTGGCGTGGAGCAGGTCGAGGAGCGGCGCCGGCTGAGCCAGGTCGTCCGCGCCGAGCGACGCGCACCGGTCCGCCACCTCGTCCAGCGCCGGGCCGAGGTCGCCGAGCATCCGCTGCGCCTCGTAGGTTCCCGCGAGACCCAGGCGCACACCAGCGGAGAGCACTCCCCGCGCGCTGCTCCAGAGGAACAGATGCCGGGTCTCCTCGAGCGACATCCCGAGGGCCCGGAACGAGACGCCCCACAGCGGCGCGAGGTGGAGGCAGAGCCCGTCCTGCGCAAGGGGCGCCTCCGCGGAGAAGACCCGCGAGCAGGTGGAGAGGAACGCCGCGCCCTGCGTCCGGCTCGCACGGTTCGCCACGTGGTTGGCGAGGAAGACGTCGGCCCGTGCGTCCAGGCTCGCCAGTGCTCCCGGATCGCGCCACCCGTCCTGCGCAAGGGGAAGCGCGCCGAGCCCCGCCTGCCACAGCGCGGCCCGGGTGAAGGTCGCCAGGTTCTTCACCTCGCCCGCCTGGGCCGCGGCCTCCAGCCCGCCCGAGTGCGCGAAGCCTCCGGTGGGGAACGCCGAGTCGGCCAGCTGGAGCAGACGCCAGGAGACCATGGCCGTCAGAACAGCGAGTATCGCTGGGCGAGGGGGAGGATGTGCGCCGGCTCGCAGCGGAGCAGCACGCCGTCGGCGCGGACCTCGTAGGTCTCCGGGTCCACCTCCAGCTGCGGCAGCGCGTCGTTCAGCTTCATGTGCCGCTTGCCGAGCCCCCGGCATCCGCGCACCGCCGAGAGCCGCTTCTTCAGACCGAGCTTCGCCACCGTCCCGTCGGCCAGGGCCCGCTGGCTGATCAGCGCGAGACTGATGGCGCCGGGTGCCCGGGCGCCGAACATCGGCCGCATGATCAGCGGCTGTGGCGTGGGGATGGACGCGTTGGCGTCCCCCATCTGCGCCCAGGCGATGAACCCGCCCTTGATCACCAACTCCGGCTTCAGCCCGAAGAAGCCCGGCTTCCACAGCACGAGGTCCGCCAGCTTCCCCACCTCGACCGAGCCGGTTTCGTGGGCGAAGCCGTGGGCGATGGCGGGGTTGATGGTGTACTTCGCGACGTAGCGGCGGATGCGGAGGTTGTCGTTGTGCCCCTGCTCCTCGGGGAGCCGTCCGCGCTGCTCGCGCATCTTGTGCGCGGTCTGCCAGGTACGGGTGATGACCTCGCCCACCCGGCCCATGGCCTGGCTGTCGCTGGACATCATGCTGATCGCGCCGAGGTCGTGGAGGATGTCCTCGGCGGCGATGGTCTCGGCGCGGATGCGGCTCTCGGCGAAGGCCACGTCCTCGGGGATCTCCCGGTCGAGGTGGTGGCAGACCATGAGCATGTCCAGGTGCTCGTCGAGGGTGTTCGCGGTGAAGGGACGCGTCGGGTTGGTGGAGGAGGGGAGGACGTGCGGCACCCCGCAGACCCGGAGGATGTCCGGGGCGTGCCCGCCTCCCGCTCCCTCCGAGTGGTAGGCGTGGATGGTCCGCTCGCGGAACGCGGCGATGGAGTCGTCCACGAAGCCCGACTCGTTGAGGGTATCGGTGTGGAGCGTGACCTGGACGTCCTCGCCCTCGGCGATGTCGAGGCAGCAGTCGATGGTGGCAGGGGTCGTCCCCCAGTCCTCGTGGAGCTTCAGGCCGAGGGCCCCGCCGCGGATCTGGTCGACCAGACCCTCGGGGCGCGAGCTGTTCCCCTTCCCGGTGAAGCCGATGTTGAGCGGGATGTCGTCCACCGCCTCCAGCATCCGCGCGATGTTCCAGATGCCGGGCGTGCAGGTGGTGGCGTTCGTACCGGTGGCCGGACCCGTGCCGCCGCCGATCCACGAGGTGATGCCGCTGGCCAGCGCCTCGTCGGCCTGCTGCGGGCTGATGAAGTGGATGTGGCTGTCGATGCCGCCCGCGGTGAGGATCTGCCCCTCGCCGGCGATGGCCTCGGTGGTCACGCCGACCACCATCCCCGGCGTCACTCCGGCCATCACGTCCGGGTTCCCGGCCTTGCCGATGCCGGCGATGCGCCCGTGCTTGATGCCCACGTCCGCCTTGTAGATGCACGCGTGGTCGATGATGAGCGCGTTGGTGATGACCGCGTCGAGCGCCTCGTGATCCTGTGCGCCGGACTTCTGCCCCTGCCCGTCGCGGAGCACCTTGCCACCGCCGAACTTGCACTCGTCGCCGTAGGTGGTGAGGTCTCGCTCCACCTCGGCGACGAGCGCGGTGTCCCCCAGCCGCACCCGATCTCCGGTGGTGGGACCGTAGAGGTCGGCGTAGTGGCGCCGGTCGAGGCGGCGGCTCATGGCTGCTCCCGGTGGGAGAACCCGCGATCCTTCACCGCGGCCATGAACCGCTCGCGGCCAGCCTCGCTCACCGTCCCATCGCCGAGCGCGTTGCCGCCATGCACCACCTTCGCGCCGGCGAGGGCCACCAGCTGCACCGTCTTGCTCTCGCCCGGCTCGAAGCGCACCGCCGTCCCGGCGGGGATGTCGAGCCGCATCCCGTAGGCCCGCGCCCGGTCGAACTCCAGCGCCCGGTTCGTCTCGGCGAACGGGTAGTGGCTGCCCACCTGGATCGGCCGGTCGCCCCGGTTGAGCACTGCCAAGCTCACCGTCTCCCGTCCGGCGTTGAGCTCGATCTCTCCCGCCGCGGCCATCACCTCGCCCGGCACCGGGACGTCGGCCGCGGGCGGGAAGGCCTTCGGCAGCGGGAGGAAGCTCCCCTGCAGCGCCAGCGCGAGGTCGCCCTGCTCCAGCGCGATGGGGTGGTGGACCGTCACGAGCTTGGTGCCGTCCGGGAACGTCCCCTCGACCTGCACCTCGGCGATGAGCTCGGGAACGCCGGGGAGCACCTGGGCCCGCCCGAGCATCCGCCGCCCGACGTCCATCAGCTCGGCCACGCTCCGGCCGTCGCGGATGAGCTCGAGGATCTGCGCCGAGAGGAGGGCGACCGCCTCGGGGTAGTTCAGGCGCAGCCCGCGGGCGAGACGCTTCTGGGCGAGGAACCCCGCCCCGTGAAGGATGAGCTTGTCGATGTCACGCGGCGACAGATGCATCGAGCCTCCAGGGGTCGTCCCCGAGCAGCGTGGGAAGGGCGGCCAGATGGTGGCGTAGCCGCTGGACGAGCTGCTGCACGGATGGAGCGGCGACGCGCACCACCAGCGCGCCGTCGCGGAGCGGGCTCGCGGACTCGGCGACCGCCGCGCCGGGGACGGCGGGGCCCGAGTCGATGCGCTCGTGCACCACCCGGGCAATGTCGCCGAACAGCGGGCCGACCAGGAGCAGGGTGCCGATGGCGCCGAAGCGCCCCATTCGCTCCTCGAGCCGACCGTGCTCCGGGTCGAGAAGCCAGCGCTCGTCGAGGAAGGGGAGGACGCGGAGCGTGCTCGTGCAGCGGGAAAATCCCCAGCGCTCCCGGCCCGCGGAGAGCACGTCCCACAGGGCGAGCGAGCTGCCGGCGCCGAGACGCACCTCGGTCGACTGCGCGTAGCTGGCTCCACCGAAGCAGGCGGTGGGGTCGGGTACCAGCACCAGCGCGCCGCCGTCCTCCACCCGGGCGACGGTCTCCGAGGACGCGCCTCGCACCGACCGGAACACCCGCGTCGGCCCCTGCGAGGAGACGAAGGCCCGCGCTCCCGGCCCCACCGAGATCTCCAGCTCCAGCCGGTCACCGTCCACCAGCCCTCCGCCGAGCGTGCTGGTGTAGGCCCAGGCGGCGCTGCCGTGGTTGCGCGGGGTGAGGAACCGCAGCGGGCTCTCGGCGTACGCGGTCTCCACCGCCGTTCCCGTCCCGGACTGCCGGAAGGCGAGCTGGCCCCGAGCCATGGCGTGCCTTGTAGCGCGGATCAGACCGCCAGGTGGCGCCGCACCTGCGCCGGATCCAGGGCGTCGATGCGCCCCCGGAGGACGATCTCCCCGCGGGACAGGACGGCGCAGTGCTCGGCCAGCTCGAGGGCGAAGTCGAGGTACTGCTCCACCAGGACGATGGTGATGCGACGCTCGAGGAGCGCGCGGAGCACCCGCCCGATCTCCTTGATGGTGGAAGGCTGGATTCCCTCGGTGGGCTCGTCGAGAAGCAAGAGCCGCGGCCGGGAGATGAGCGCCCGGGCGATGGCCAGCTGCTGCTGCTGGCCACCCGACAGATCCCCGCCGCGGCGGTGCCGCATGGTCCGGAGGAGCGGGAAGAGCTCCTCCAGCTCCTCACGCGGCATGGTTGCCCCTCCCGCGGCGGCCGACTCGCCCACGCTCAGGTTCTCGGAGACGGTGAGCCGGGAGAAGATCTCCCGCCCCTGCGGCACGTAGCCCATCCCCCGCCGGGCCCGGGCGTGGGAGGGCAGGGCGGTGACGTCCTCGCCGGCGAGCTCGACCGTGCCGCTCCTCGCCGGAAGCTCGCCCATGAGACAGCGCAGGAGCGTGGTCTTCCCCACGCCGTTCCGTCCGAGGAGGGCGGTGCAGGTCCCGTCCGGGACCTCCAGGTCGATGGTCCGGAGGGTGTGGCTCCCTCCGTAGTACTGCTCGAGTCCGCGCACGGTCAGCATCAGCGCCCCAGGTAGACGTCGATGACCCGCGGGTCCTCCCGGATGGCGTCCATCGCCCCCTCCGCGAGAACCCGTCCCTCGTGGAGCACCGTCACCTTGCGGGCGATGCTGTCGACGAAGTGCATGTCGTGCTCCACCACGACCAGCGAGTGCTTGCCGGCCAGCGAGCGCAGCAGCTCACCGGTCCGTGCGGTCTCCTCGTCGCTCATCCCGGCCACTGGCTCGTCGAGGAGCAGGAGGCCCGGGTCCTGGACCAGGAGCATTCCGATCTCCAGCCACTGCTTCTCGCCGTGGGAGAGTAGGTCGGCGAGCGTCCCCGCCCGGCCACGCAGGCCGATGAGCGCGAGCACCTCCTCGATGCGCTCCTTCTGCTCGGGCAGGAGCCTGGCGCGGAGCGTGGGGAACACCCGCTTGTCCATCTTCAGCGCCAGCTCCAGGTTCTCGAACACGGTGTGGGCCCGGAAGATGGTGGGCTTCTGGAACTTGCGGCCGATGCCGGCGTGGACGATCTCCGCCTCGGACATCCGGGTCAGGTCGTGCGCCTCGCCGTACTGGACGTCGCCCACGTCGGGCCGCGTCCGCCCGGTGATGACGTCCATCAGCGTCGTCTTCCCCGCGCCGTTCGGACCGATGACGCAGCGGAGCTCGCCCGGCTCGACCAGCAGGCTGAGCGAGTCGAGCGCCTTGAAGCCGTCGAAGCTCACCGTGACTCCGCTGAGGTACAGGACCGGTCCGGTCGCGGTGTCCAGGTTCATGGCCCGCCCTCCCGCCAGAAGAGTCCGAGCACCCCGCGCGGGAGCCAGCGGGTGACGACGATGAAGGACAGGCCGAGGACGAACAGCCACAGCTCGGGAAAGGCGGCGGTGAGCACGCTCTTCGCCCCGTGGAGCAGGGCCGCGCCGAGGATCGCCCCGAGGAGCGTGCCCCGCCCGCCGAGCGCCACCGCGATGGCGATCTCCACCGAGTTGGCCGGGGACATCTCGCTCGGATTGATGATGCCCACCTGGGGCACGTAGAGGGCGCCGGCGATGCCGCAGATCGCCGCGGAGAGCGTCCAGACGAAGAGCTTGAAGGACACCGGGTCGTAGCCGCAGAACCGCACTCGCTCCTCGGCATCCCGGATGGCAGTGAGCACCCGGCCCAGCTTCGAGCGCACCAGGGCCCGGCAGAGGACCAGGGCCCCGAGGAGGAGCGTGGCCGAGAGCACCAGCAGCACCACCCGCGTCTTCGGGCTCGCCAGCGGGAAGCCGAGGATGCGCTTGAAGTCGGTGAAGCCGTTGTTTCCGCCGAAGCCGGTCTGGTTCCGGAAGAAGAGGAGCATCGCCGCGTACGTCAGCGCCTGGGTGATGATCGAGAAGTAGACACCGCGAATGCGCGAGCGGAAGGCGAACCAGCCGAAGATGAAGGCCAGCAGCGCCGGGACCAGCACCACCAGCAGGGCCTGCTGGAGGAATCGATCGGAGCCGGCCCAGAACCAGGGCAGCGCCTTCCAGTCGAGGAACACCATGAAGTCCGGAAGCACCGGATCGCCGTAGACCCCCTCCCGGCCGATGGCCCGCATCAGGTACATGCCCATCGCGTAGCCGCCGAGGGCGAAGAAGAGCCCGTGACCGAGCGAGAGGATGCCGGCGTAGCCCCACACCAGATCCATCGCCAGCGCCACCGTGGCGTAACAGAGGATCTTCCCGACCAGCGTC
>DASXGF010000376.1:0-8648 GCA_036489275.1 Myxococcaceae bacterium
CGTTCCGTCGCCGACGTCGGCGCCGCCGAGCGGATCGACCGGCTGGACCTCGTAGTCCGGGCCTCCCGGCTGCAGGCCGGTGACGAGGACGTCGAAGGTGGCGGCGCCCGGGGTGAGCGGGACGAACCAGTGCACGTTCTCGCGGGAGGGGCCAATGCTGGAGACCTGGCCGGGGTCCAGTCGCCGGTCGGCCGCGGGACGGAGCAGCATCGCGCCCTCGGCATCCCCGACACGGTCATAAGTGCGGGCGCGCACGGCGCCGCGGACGACGAGGTGGGCGGACTGCATCCCGCGGTGCCCGTGAGGGGTGATGACGCTCGTCGGGTCGAACTCGAAGAGCGCGACCCCGTAGCGCATCGACCGCGGGTGACCGTTCGCATCGCGCCAGCGGAGGATGCGGCGCGCGGGGTCGGTGGGGAGCGGGCGGGACGACGGCGACGGGAGCGCCTCGGCGATCAGCCGCTCGACGTCCGCCTCCCGTCCGAGGGCCTCGACCTCGGTCCGCCAGGCGTCGGAGGCGAGGGTGCCGGCGGCGAGGGCGCGGGCGAGCGCGTCCTGGCGATCGAGCCAGGCGCGGACCGTGCGGGGCCCGCGGGCGGCGCGGGCGAAGGAGAGCTCCGCGAGCAGCGCGTAGGCGGCGAAGGCGCCGAGCAGGTCACGCCGGTGCAGCATCGCGGCGGAGCGTCATCCCGGGACTCGCCCGGAGCAAGTCCGCGCGCTGCACGAGTTCAGGAGCTGGCTGCCGGGCTGTGGCCCCACGGCAACGTGGCCGATGGGCCGCGACGTTTTCAGACGACCGAATGCCGCTCCACGAGGCTGTACAGGTACCCGGGCACGGCGGGACGACGGACGTGCTCCACCACCTTCTCGTCGGTGAGCCCGTCTTCCTGCGCGTCGTGGAGCAGGAGCAGCTGGACGTCCAGATCTCCACGGGCGCGGAGCGCGTCCATCACCCGCGCGCGGGCACGGCGAGCGAAGTCGAGGACGACGAAGATCCGCGTGCCGCAGGGAAGCGCCCCGACGATCTCCAGAGCGGCATGGGCGGAGGGCGCGACGTGGAAGGGGACGTCATCCCAGTCCAGCCTCTCGGCGAGCTCCCGGCGAGTCTCGGCATCCTCGGACGCCACCAGCACCACGTCCTGCTTCACCGGCTCACCCCCAGTGCTCGGACTCCGGGAAAGGAGCGAGGTCGTAGCATGTGCCGCTCCCGGCGCTCCACTGCGAAAACGTCCTCCATGCGCGATCGGATGACGCTGCATCTCCGCGAATCGTCGTGGTGGTCGGCACCGACCCTCCGCTGAGGACCGCGATCGTGGAGGACACCCCACGCTTCCTTCCCCTTCCTGCCGGACATGCGGAACCTCCCGGAGAGGCACAGGCGACGGCTGCCCGCCCGGGACCACGTACGCGCCACGGGAGTGCGCGGATCTACAGGACGCCGCTCAGCACGACCCGGTGAAGACAGCTCGCGTCATGCTCGGTGAGGGTCCACAGCGCGAGGGTCGTCATCCGGAACGTCGGCGAGGGCACGAGCGCGCGGGCGGCGGCGGCCACCTCCAGCTCGGCCTCCGGCGGGACACGGCCGATCACCGCGTGCGGCGTGGCCTGGTACACGTCCGGCGAGAGCTTCAGCCCGGCCTCCACCAGCCGGTCCTGGAGGATGAGCAGGGAGGTGCCCATCTCGTCGTCCGGTGCGAGGTAGACGTAGCGCGTCTGGGGGAAGCGGCGGAGCCCGACGAAGCGGCCGATGATCGGCCCCGTCTCCTCACCCACCAGGTCGAGCACGCGGCGGACCTCGGCGGGGTCCTGGGGCGGCAGCGGGCCCACTGAGCCGATGCCCACCGGAATCTTCTGGCTGGTCCGGGTGACGATGCGGCGAACGGCAAGGACCTCGCTTCGCACCGGCTCGGGGACCTCGATGACCACCCACAGCTCGGCGGTGCGCGCGGCTCGAGACGGTGCAGGACGCGGCTCCGGACCGGGGCGGTGGTCCTCTCCCATCGGAACCTGGCGAGGTACCACACGGGGGTGACGCGTCAGTCCACGCGTTTCCAGACCAGGTCCCACGACTCCCGGCGCTGGAGAAATGTAGGCCCGGCGTTGCGGTGCGGGTCTTCAAGAGCGTCGTGACGTCCTCGGCCGGGGGCGTGGCGCCGAGGAGGACGACGAGCGTCGGAACGCGGAGCGGCATCCGGAACCTCCGGCGACGGACCGGCAAGGATCGGCCCGCGGGCTTCCGCCGCTCAGGCGGTGGCCTTCTGCGCCGGAGGCGGCGATTCCTCCGCCACGGAGACGGGCGCGCTCGGGACGCGGACCTCGAAGGTCGTGCCCTTCCCCACCGTGCTCTGGACGGAGATCTTCCCGCCCAGCTTCTGCACCACCGCCTGGCAGACCGAGAGCCCGATGCCGGTGCCGATCCCCACCGGCTTGGTGGTGAAGAACGGCTCGAAGATGCGCTCCTGGGCCTCCTCGGGGATGCCGCAGCCGGTGTCCGAGACGCTGAGCACGGATTCCTTGCCGTCCGTGCCGGTCAGGACGCGGATCTCGTTCTCTCGCGGATCTCGGTCCCCCAGCGCCTGCATCGCGTTGACCAGGAGGTTCATCACCACCTGGTGCAGCTTGCCCCGCGGCGCGCTCGCCACCGGCGCCGAGCGTAGGTCCTTCAGCACGCGGGCCCGGCTGGCCAGCTCGCGCTCGGTGAGGAGGAGCGTCGAGGCGGCGATGTCCGCCAGGTCCACCGGCTCGAGCACCTGGTTCTCGTCCGCGCGACTGAAGGTCTTGAGCTCCTGGACGATGGTCCGGACTCGCTGTCCGCCCTCGCTGGTCTCGCCGAGCAACGCGTCGATGTCCTCCAGCGTCTGCTGGAAGCCGATGCGCTCCTCGAGCGACAGGCCCTGCTCCGGCGACACGCGGTACGCGGCGATGACCTGCTTCACGTCGTCCACGTAGCTCTTCAGCGAGGTGAGGTTGCTGAGGATGAAGGCCAGCGGGTTGTTGATCTCGTGCGCCACGCCGGCGGCGATCTGCCCGATGGCGGCCAGCTTCTCGCTCTGGGCGAGCTGGGTGGCCATCCGCCGGTCGCGCTCGGCGTCGGCGAGGCGGATGAGGTTGCGGACGCGCGCCACGAGCGCGCGCCGCTGAATGGGCTTGTGGAGGTACTCGTCGGCTCCGGCCTCGAGGCCCTGCAGCTCGCTGTCCGCGTCGTTGAACTCGGCGGTGAGGAACACCACCGGCATGCGGGCGCAGGCCGGGTCCTGCCGGATGCGCCGGCAGACCTCGAACCCGTCCATGTGGGGCATGCGGATGTCGAGCAGCACGAGATCCACGCCGCCCTTCTGCACCTGCTCCAGGGCCTCGGACCCGCTGAACGCACCGAGGACCCGGAACCCCTCGGCCTTCAGATACGCCTGGACGAGCCGCACGTTGGCCGGCTCGTCGTCCACGACCAATACCTGTGGCGGCTGCTGGTCGCGGTGTGGGCCCTCGTCGTAACGCCCCTTCAGCATTGAGGAGAGGATCGCGTCCGGGACCCGGTCACCGCAAGTGGCGCGACCGGCGCTCAGGCGGCGGTCAGAAGCGGGGACGTCGCCACTCCGCCCACCTCACCCGACCTCGGTGCGCCGAGACAGAAATCGGACAGATCCGGCGGCAGAGGCGACTCGAACTGGAGCCTCCGGCCCGTCGCGGGATGGGGAAATTCCAGCCGGGCGGCGTGCAGCGCGTGCCGGGGCAGCCGCAGGCGGGTCCAGGCCTCGGGCTCGAGGCAGTGCTTGCTGAACCGGTCGAAGTAGCCCGGGTCGGGGCCGTAGATCTTGTCCCCCACCAGCGGGAATCCGGCCTCGCGGGCGTGGATGCGAATCTGGTGCTGGCGCCCGGTCTCGGGGAAGCAACGCAGGACGGCGAACGCTGCGCCCTCGCGGACGAAGCGCCGCTGGACGGCGAAGCGGGTGCGGGCCGGCTTGCCCGTGCGCGCGTCGATGCGGACCGCGATCCGCACCTCGGCGGTCCCCTCGGCGATGGGCGCGTCCACGGCGAAGGCGTCCGGCGGATGCCCCTCGACGACGGCCAGGTACTCCTTGTGGACCTGCCCGGACTGGAAGGCGCGCATCAGCGCCCGGGAGGCCTCGGCGCCGCGGCCGCAGACCAGGAGCCCGGAGGTCTCGCGGTCCAGACGGTGCGCGGGGTCCGCCCGGAGCGCCGGACCGTGCTTGCGCTCCAGCAGCTTCACCAGCGTGTTGTGGTGGTAGCGCGCGGTGGGATGGATGGGGAGGCCGGCCGGCTTGTCGAGGACGAGGAGGTGCTCGTCCAGGTGCACCTCCAACACGTCCTGGGGCACCTCGGGCTCGGCCTGCGCCCGGCGCCGGAGAGTGAAGGTGAGGCCCGCGTGAACGCGCGTGCTCGGCTTCAGCGGTCGGTCCGCGACCAGGCTCCGCTCGAGGATGCGCTGGACGCGGGTGCGCGACAGCCGGCGGATCTTCTCGCAGAGGTACCGGTCCAGCCGCCAGCCGGCGTAGTTCGGCTCGACGGTGAAGGTCACGTCGACGAAGCCGGTGGCCTCGGTGGCGGGGGGCGCGGACATCGGGCGCCTCCCTCCTTAGCGGGAAGTCGCCCGGTGCTTCAATCCGCGCCGGTCTCCAGCCCGCGCACCCCCAGCTCGCTCCGGTACCTCCGGACGCAGCGGAGCCCCGCCCGAAGGCGCAGGAGCGCCCCCTCGGCGAGGAACGGTGCCCGCTCGGGGTCCTCCTCGAGGAGCGCGACCAGGGCCTCGCACACCCGATCCGTCCGCGCCTCGGCGTGCGCGGTGCTTCCGACGCCGAGCCGGCGCAGCGCCCGGTCCATCGGCCCCGTGCGGTCTCGCGCGGTGAGCTCCGCCGCCGCGAGCGCTCCCACCGCGTGCCAGGTGTAGCGACGGTTCGAGGCCAGGCCGACCAGAAGGTTCGACACCGCGAGGGCTTCCCAGACCGTGTCCCGCCCGGTGCTCTCCAGACTCGGGACGTGCCCGGGTGGCCCACGGGTCCAGTCCCCCAGACACCGGGGCGAGACCCTGAGGCCGGTGAGCGCCACCACGACGTCGAGGCCGGCCTCGGTGACCAGCTCCTGCTGGAGGAACCAGTGAACCTGGTCCAGCGACGCACGCGCGGCGATCCACTCGAGGAGCGGGTCACGCCGGCCTGGACCCTCGAAACCCAGCGCCTCGAACCAGCCGGCGAAGGCGTCGGGCATCCGGGGGACCTCGCGGGCCTGACCGGCGACCATCGTGCGCTCGGCCTCGATCCACTCACCCTCCAGCGTGCGCATCCGGAGGTCCTCCTCGAGCTCGTCACGCCAGCGCCGGCTCGGGAGGTCCGGTCGGTGCCGCCGGACGTTCCACCGGTGGAGCGCGCGGTGCAGCCGTTCCAGGAAGAGCGGAGAGTCACCCGGCTCTCGGTCGCGCTCCGGGCCGGTTTCGAAGGGACTGGAAGGTTCCGCCACCGAGGCACAATGGGCACTGCTTCTCGTCAATGGCAGTGCATTTGCGCATGGCTGCTGGGCGGTCGCCCGGGCACGTTCGCCAGGACGCTCGGGAGGGGCGCGCGGCAGCGACCCCGATCAGACATTCGTGAACGCTCTGTCGCATCAGCGCCCAATCTTCTGGACCTTACGAGGCCGGATTCCCGACACGTCTCTGTCACCTGGCAGACCCTGTGCAACGGCTGGCGGTTTGCCCCTGCCCGACGGGAGGTGGGCGCCGGGCCGGGCGGGCCTTATTACGAGGCGGTGCTGGGGAGCGCGAACCTACCGGAGCGCGAGAGGAAGACGGTGCTCCTCGTCGAGGACGACGACGACGTCCGCGAGGCAGTGGAGCAGATCCTCATCGACGAGGGCTACCTCGTCGTCGCCGCGCCCGACGGGGGCGTGGCGCTGGACCTGCTCGCCCAGGGGAACCATCGGTTCTGCACCATCATCCTCGACGTGTTGATGCCGGGTGTGGACGGCGCGGAGTTCCTCGTCCGCGCCCGGGGCCGGCTGCGCAGCATCCCCGTGCTGCTCTTCTCTGCCAGCCAGCTCCCGGGCCACCTCCGGAACGACCCTCAGGTGAAGGACCTCATCCCGAAGCCGGTGGAGGTGGAAGTTCTCCTGGAGAAGATCCGGGCGCACTGCGGCTGAGCGGCTCCATCGGGACCCGCATCCGGAAGAGCGCACCGCCACCGGGATTCGGCGTCGCGACGAGGGTGCCTCCGTGCCGCTCGAGGATGGACCGGGAGAGCCACAGGCTCAGCCCGAACCCGCCGTAGTGGCGTGACGAGACGCGCTTTCCGAAGGGCCGGAACACCGTCTCGCGATCTGCTTCCGCCAGGCCCGGGCCGCGGTCGGCGACCTCGACGACGCCGCCCTCGCGCTCCCACCGCACGCGCACCATGACCAGCTCCCGCCCGCCGAACTTGAGCGCGTTGTCCAGGAGGCTGGCGATCACCAGCTCGAGGCGGCTCAGATCGGCATGGATGGGCACCGCCAGTGGTGCATCGAGGCGAATCCGATCCGGCTCGGCCCTGATGCGCCGGACCTCTCTCGCGGTGATCGCTGCCAGGTCCACGTCCGAGGTGCGCAGCTCGAAGGTGCCGGCATCGAGCGCGGCGATGTCCACGAAGCGGGTGACCAGATCCCGGAGCCGGCCCGCCTGCCGCGACAGCGCCTGGGCGTGCTCCGGCGCGCGTCCGGAGCGGTGGAGGCTGTCGATGGTGATGAGCAGCGCGGCCAGGGGGTTCCTGAACTCGTGCCCGGCGATGGCGATCAGCTCCTCCCGGGAGGCCAGGGCCTCGGCGAGCGCTCGCTGCGCCTCGTGCTTCTCCCGCCGCACCTCGGAGTCCACGAGCTCCCGCTCGATGGCCGTCGCGAGCCGGGCGAGGTTCCCGAGGTGGATGAAGTCGTCGGCGCCGAGGCGGAGGAGCTCGATCGCCGCCTCCTCGCCGATGCTGCGGGAGACCACGATGAACGGCGCGTCCGGCTGCTCCGAGGCCTGGAGGACCTCCAGCGCCTCGAGCGCGCCGAACCGTGGCACGCTGTAGTCGGAGAGGATGACGTCCCAGGGCCGGTGGAGGGCCTCGCGGAAGCTCTCGGCCGTCTCGACCCGCATCCACTCCACCGCCCATCCGTCGTGCTCCAGCTCCCGCTCCACCGGGCGGACGTCGTCCTTCCCGCTCGCCAGATGGAGGAGCCGGATCGGCCTCACGGTTCTCCTCCGGGCAGCCAGGCGAACGGGCGTGGCCGGCGCTGGATGCGTCGGGGTCCGGGCAGTCGGTCTTCGGTCGCAGAGGTCATGGAGCCACGCATGGGTATGCCCCCGGATGTCCTCCGGGAAGCCCACCCGAGCCACCCTGCGGGCACCGATGACGTCGGCCGACGCCTAGCGGTGCAGCCAGTTCCTCAGCGTGGCCATGAGCTGGTCGGTGTTCACCGGCTTCGCCAGGTAGTCCGAGGCGCCCGCGTCGAGGCACTTCTCGCGGTCGCCCTTCATCGCCTTCGCGGTGAGCGCCACGATGGGCAGGCGGCGGAACGCCTGGTCGCGGCGGATGACCTGGATGGTCTGGAAGCCGTCCATCTCGGGCATCATGATGTCCATCAGCACCACCGCGACGTCGGGCGTCGATTCGAGGAGGGAGATGGCCTCGCGCCCGGTCTGGGCGGTGAGCACGTCCATCCCGTGCCGCTCGAGCACGCTGCCCAGGGCGAAGATGTTCCGCACGTCGTCGTCCACCACCAGGACCTTCCGGCCGCGGAGGTCCTCGTCGGAGCGGTGCAGCTTCTCCAGCATCTTCTGCTTGTGGGGCGGGAAGTCCGAGACGATGCGGTGCAGGAAGATGGCCGTCTCGTCGAGCAGCCGCTCGGGCGACTCCACTCCCTTGAGCACGACGGTGCGTGCCAGCTCTTGCAGCTGCCGGTCCTCGTCCGGGGTGAGCTCGCGGCCGGTGAAGACCACCACCGGCAGGTCCGGCAGCGTTCCCCGGTCGCGGATGCGGGTCAGCACCTCGAACCCCGAGATGTCGGGCAGGCGGAGGTCGAGCACCATGCAGTCCACCCGCTCCTGCTCGAGAATCTTCAGGGCCTGGGCGCCGGTGCCCGCGCTGACGATGTCGATGTCGTCATGGGACAGCAGCTCCTGGATGCTGGTGCGCTCGATGTCGTTGTCCTCGACGATGAGCAGCTTCCGCCGCCGCGGGGTGGTGTACTCGCGCAACTTCTCGATCGCCGAGGCCAGCCCCTCGGTGGTGGCCGGCTTGGTGACGAAGGAAAAGGCGCCGCGCGACAGGCCGTGCTGGCGGTTCTCGTCCAGGGTCACCATCTGCACCGGGATGTGACGCAGGTTCACGTCCTGCTTCATGTGGCTGAGCACCGTCCACCCGAGCATGTCGGGGAGGAAGACGTCGAGCGACACGGCGCCGGGCTTGAACTCCCGGGCGAGCTCCAGCGCCTCGGTGCCTCGTGAGGCGATGAGCACCTTGAACCCCTGATCCCGGGCGAGGTCGGCCAGCACGCGGGCGTAGTGCGGGTCGTCCTCCACCACCAGGAGGCTGAGGTCTCCAGGCTGGAGGTCGGTCCGGTCGTCTGGCACCGGCTCTGGCGCGGCCTCCACCACCCGGACCGCCGACAGGCTCCGCTCCACCAGGGCC
>DASXGF010000447.1:0-1608 GCA_036489275.1 Myxococcaceae bacterium
CCTTCACCGGGATGGGCTTCTCGCCCGAGATGGCCCAGATGTACCAGCAGCTCTACCAGGGCCTCGCCACGAAGCGCCTGGCGTTCGAGCATCCCAAGTCGGTGGTCCGCGGGAAGGACACGCTGGAGCACACGCTCCAGGGCATGCTGGCCAGGCTCTAGGCGGCCGGGGCGTCGGTCGCGGCGAAGGGCTGCCACTTCTCCGGCGCCGGCGCCGGCGTCAGCAGGCTCACCACCACCAGCGAGACGACCGAGACCAGGAGCGCGGGGAAGATCGCGTCTCGCGCGAGCCACTCCGGCGGGAGCAGCGTCGCCCGGTGCGCCTCGAGCGCGAGCTGCTGGAGGTTCCAGAAGATCGTGATCGCCGACCCCGCGAGGATACACACCAGCGCGCCCGCCGCCGTCGCCCGGCGCCAGAAGAAGGCGGCGAGGACCACCGGGGTGATCGCCGCGGAGTAGACGGTGTACGCGTAGAGCGACATCGCGAGGATGGACTCGCTCACCGTCCCCTGGAGCAGCGCGAACACCCCCAGCAAGGCGATCAGCACTCTCGAGACCCGGAGCACCTTCCGGTCCGAGGCGTCGGGATTGATGAACCGGATGTAGACGTCGTTGACGAGGTTGGTGGCGGGGGAGAAGAGGTAGTTGTTCGCGGTGGAGATGACCTTGGCGAAGATCGCCCCCACCAGGAGCGCGCCGACCAGCGAGGGCACTCCGTTCCGCGCCGTGTAGGGGATGATCTCCCGCGCCTTGACGCCGGGCGTGTGGAGGAAGAGCGCCGCCCCGAGCACGGCGATGGCGACGATCACCACCTCGAGCAGCACCGTTCCCCCGAGCCATCCCACCACGGAGAGCCGCGCGTCGCGCTCGCTCCGGGCGCTGAAGAACTTCTGGTAGATGCTCTGGTTGCCGAGCAGCAGGAGCATCGTCGGGACAAGGAGCTCCATCGCCCGGACGAAGCCGCCGCCCGCGCCCGTGAAGTTCCCGAAGAGCTGGAAGTACTCGGGTGGAAGCGCGGCGTGGAACCCGCTCCAGCCTCCGACGCGGGCGACGAGGAACGGCAGCGACAGGAGGGCGGCCACGGTGGCGAGCATCCCGATGACCACGTCCATGTAGGCCACGGAGGCCATCCCGGCGAGCGCGGTGAAGGTCACGACGAAGACCGCGATGATGATCATCCCCAGCGCGTGCTCCTTGCCGGCGGCGATCCCGAAGATCTCCCGTGCGGCCACGTCCAGGCCCGGGAAGACGATGTGGAGGATGTCTCCACCGCCCTTGAACTGGTACGAGGCGATGGCGGTGAAGGCGAAGAGGATCGCCGCCGCCCCCAGCACCCGGGACCGGACGTCGTAGCGGGTCTCGAGCAGGTCGGGGATGGTGAACTTGGCGAACTTCCGGGCGCGCGGAGCGATGAAGTAGATGATCAGCAGCCCGCACCACCCACCGGCCGCCTGCCAGAGCGCCGCGAAGCCGTTCTTGAACGCGTTCTCGGCGCCGGCGAACAGCGAGCCCGAGCCGATCCACGACGAGAGCAGGGTGAAGACCAGGACGTACCAGGGGAGGCTGCGTCCGGCGACCAGGTAATCGGCCTTGGTCCGCGTCTTCCGGA
>DASXGF010000471.1:0-3733 GCA_036489275.1 Myxococcaceae bacterium
GCGCGCGCCCGGACCGATGCTGGCCTGTCCGCAGTGCGACCTGGTCACGAACCTGCCCGAGGGCTCGCGCTGTCCACGGTGCCGCCGCCAGATGTGGAGGCGAAAGCGCGACAGCGTCAACCGCACCGTCGCCCTGGTCATCGCCGGGGCCGCGCTCTACTTCCCGGCCAACGTCCTGCCGATCATGGCGGTGGGGCGGCTCGGGCGGCCCAACCCGGACACCATCATCACCGGCATCGGAGAGCTGGCTCGCCGCGGGTACTGGCCTCTGGCGCTGATCGTCCTCTTCGCCAGCGTGCTGGTCCCGGTGCTGAAGATCCTGAGCCTGACCTGGTTCGTGGTCTCGGTGCGGCAGCGCTGGGTCTGGGCGCTGCAATTCCGCACCCGGCTGTACCGCTGGGTCGACGCCATCGGCCGGTGGTCGAACATCGACGTGTTCATGATCTCGCTCCTGGTGGCGCTGGTGCAGTTCGGCGTCCTGGCCTCGGTGGAGGCGAAGGCCGGGGCGGTGGCGTTTGCCGCGGTGGTGGTCATCACCATGTTCGCCGCCGAGGCGTTCGATCCGCGGCTCATGTGGGACGCCGTCGAGGGGAGGACGGAATGACCGAGGTTCGAGAGGCGCGCGTCCAGCGCCGGTGGTTCTCGCCCATCTGGCTCGTGCCGATCACCGCGGTGCTGATCGCCGGCTGGCTGGGATGGAAGACCTACAGCCAGCGCGGGCCGCTCATCACCATCACCTTCGCCAGCGCCGAGGGCATCGAGGCCGGCCGCACGCGGGTCATGCTCCGCAACGTCGAGGTGGGGATGGTGGAGTTCCTCGACCTCAGCCGTGACCTGAGCCGGGTCGAGGTGCATGCCCGCATGCGCAGCGATCTCCGGGAGCACCTCACCACCGGGACGCGGTTCTGGGTGGTACGGCCCCGGCTGGGCGTGGGCGGGGTGTCGGGCCTGGGGACGCTCTTCTCCGGCGTCTACGTCGAGATGGAGCCCGGAACAGGAAGGCGCACCGAGACGTTCAAGGGACTGGAGGAGCCGCCCGTGCTCCCGCCCTCCGGCGAGGGGAAGTCGTTCGTCCTCCGCGCGCGAAACCTCGGTTCGCTGAGCCGCGGCTCGCCGGTGTACTACCGGGGTGTCCCGGTGGGCGAGGTGCTCGGGGCGACGCTGGCGACTGACGCGCAGAGCGTGGTGGTGAACCTCTTCGTGCGTGCTCCACACGACACGCTGGTGCGTCCCGCGACCCGCTTCTGGAACGCCTCGGGCATCGAGGTGAGCGCCGGGGGAGGAGCGGGATTCCGGGCACGCGCCGAGTCGCTACAGGCGATCGTCCTCGGCGGCATCGCCTTCGACACACGCCCCGAGAGCGTCGGCGAGGTGCCCAGCCCCAGGGACAGCGAGTTCGAGCTGTACCCGGACAAGGACGCTGCGCTGACCACCCCCTACGGCCCCCAGGTCGGGTACCAGGTGCACTTTGGCGGCTCGGTCCGGGGAGTGGACGTGGGAACCCCAGTGGAGCTTCTCGGCATCCGCGTGGGCCAGGTGACCGACGTCCGGCTGGAGGGTGAGGCGGGCCGGCTCCGGGTACCCGTGACGGTGACCCTCGACCCGGAGCGGGTGCTCCTGCATCAGGGCGAGCTGCCCACCGAGGGGCAGCAGCTGCAGCAGTCGCTGAATGCCCAGATGGCGCTGCTGGTCGCGCGTGGGCTCCGGGCCGAGCTTCAGAGCGCAAGCCTTTTGACCGGCGCCAAGATCGTCGCGCTGGCGTTCCACCCCCACGCGCCGAAGGCGCAGCTCGCGTTCGGGGGAAGGTATCCGGAGCTTCCCGCGATCCCCGGCAGCGGGTTCGACGACATGACCGAGTCCGCGACCCGCCTCCTCGCCGACGCGAGGAACCTGGTCCAGAACGCGAACCAGGTGCTCCGCTCGCCCGAGCTCTCCGGGACGCTGAAGAACCTCGACGTCCTCACCCGCGAGGCCAGCACTCACATCGGTCCGACGATGGAGAGCCTCCAGGGAGCCTCGGCGCAGCTGGAGAAGACGCTCAATGCCACCTCGGGGCTGCTTGGGAACTCCACCACCGGGGCCGGAGAGCTGCCGCGTGCGCTGCGCGATCTCCGCGAGGCGTCGCGCTCGGTGCGCCTGCTGACGGATTACCTCGAGCGGCACCCGGAGGCGCTGGTGCAGGGGAAGCGGCAATGAGGGGCCACGGGCTGCTTTCGCTCGCGGTGATGACGTTCGCCAGCGCCGGATGCCTGGGGAGCTCTCCGGCTTCCCGCTTCTACACCCTGTCCACGCTCTCGCCGCACGAGGGTCAGGGCGGAGGCGGCGGAGCGTCGGTGCGGATCCGTGTGGCGCCGGTGACCTTGCCCGAGGGCGTGGACCGTCCGCAGCTCGTCCGGCGCACGGGAGAGAACACGGTGGCGGTGGAGGAGTTCGACCGTTGGGTCGAGCCGCTGGATGCGCTGCTCCGGAGTACGCTGGTGCAGAACCTCGGGGCGCTGCTGCCCGAGGCGCAGGTGCTCGGGGACGCGGCGCCGGGGCTGGCGGCGGACCGGACGGTGGTGGTCGCGGTGAACCGGCTCGACCTCTCGAATCAGGTCGGGCTGGACGCGGTGTGGTTCGTGCTCCCGGCGGGAGCGGACCAGCCGGAGAGCACGCACCGGTCGCGGCTCACCGAGGCGGCGGGCTCCGGCGCTCCGGCCGACGTGGCGCCGGCGCTCAGTCGGGCGATGGAGAAGCTCTCGCGGGAGATCGCCGGGCAGCTGCAGTCGGTGCCCCGAGGATGATCAAAGCACCTCATAGTGCCCGAGCATTCGCTGCCCCAGCACCACCGCACACCCGGTGAGCACCAGCACCAGCACCATCGCGACCGTCTTGCGAACCAGCACCGGGACGCGGGCCACCCGGCCGACGATGACCGCGTTCACGGCGATGCTCGCCAGGCTCGCCACCAGCGCCGCGTTCCCGGCGAGCGTCCAGGAGGCGAGCCTGTGCGCGCCCAGCGAGCCGGCCGAGGCGACCGCGGAGGCGCTGGAGACGAGGCCGCCGACCCCGCTGACGACGTAGAGCCCCCACGCCCCGAGGGTTCGCCGGCCCAGCTCTCCGAGCACCTCCAGGGCGACGAAGATCAGGCCGTAGTACAGCGCGGAGCGAAGCGAGAACGGCGAGCGGAGGGGCAGCTCCGGGACGGCAGCTCCCTCGTCGGTCTTCCGGTGCCAGAAGGCGAATCCGCCCGCGGCCAGCAGCAGCGCGAGGAACGGCGGTGCCGCGGCGCGGAGCGCGGACGGCGCGAGGATTCCGAGCAACACCGCGTTGCGCAGGAGCATCGCCATGGTGGCGAGGGCGATGGCCCTGGAAGCAGGAGCAATCCAGGAAGGGCCGCCGATGCGGGTCCGCTCCGCCATCTCGGTGACGGTGACGGTGCTGTTCACGAGGCCCCCGAGGAAGCCGGTGACCTCGATGCCGCGTGGCCCGGCGGCCTTGAGCAAGACGTAGTTGACGAAGCCCAGCGCCGCGATCAGCAGAACGGTGGTGAAGGCGGCGCGCGGAAACACCAGCCCCCAGGGATCCACCGGCGCCGTCGGAAGCACCGGAAAGATGGCGAAGGCCAGGATGCCCAGGAGGATGGCGGAGCGCAGCTCCTCCGCCGTGAGTCGATGGCTGAAGCTCGCCAGACGCTCCTTCCACGTCAGCAGTCCGGCGGTGATGACTGCCACCGCGGCAGGAGTGAAGCGGT
>DASXGF010000117.1:0-13482 GCA_036489275.1 Myxococcaceae bacterium
CGACGCCCCCGGGGCGAGGTCCAGCCGGTAGTGCGCCGCGACCTTCGTCCCGGTGCGGTCCGGGTTCAGCGCCTCGCGCCGCCCCCGCACCACCGCCTCGTGGATTGCGTCCTTCGGCCAGCGGCTCCGGGATGGCGCCCCGAAGAGCCGCTCGGCGTTGGTCTCGTTGTCACAGAACAGCATCTCCGGCCGCGCCCCCGAGGGGTCGGGGCCGGGCTCGAACCGAAACAGTCCCAGCGAGGCATGGCGGGCGAGGACGTGCCCGTCCTCGTCGATCAGCTCCGGGCGGGGCCAGTACCCCTCGGTGGTCCGGTCCCAGGCCCAGGTGTTCCGGAACCAGAGCGTGGGCAGCACGTGCAGCGGCGCCGGCGCCGGCCCGTGATTGGTGACGGTGATGCGCATCCAGAGGTCGTCCGGCGCCGCCTTCGCGTACTCGACGCGGACGTCGAAGTAGCGGTTGTCGTCGAGCGCCCCGGTGTCGAGCAGCTCGTACTCCGGCAAGGGACGGCCACGGCGCCGGTTCTCCTCGATGAGCTGGGTGTAGGGGAACGCGCGCTGCGGATACTTGTAGAGCCCCTCGAGGTAGCTGGCGGTCGGCGTCGCGTCGAGGAAGTAGTACAGCTCCTTCACGTCCTCCCCGTGGTTCCCCTCGCTCCCGTTGAGGCCGTAGACCCGCTCCTTGAGGATGGGGTCCTGCTCGTTCCACAGGGTGAGCGCGAGGCACAGCCGGCACTCGCGATCGGTGATGCCCAGCAGGCCGTCCTCTCCCCACCGATAGGCGCGTGAGCGCGCCGCGTCGTGGGGGAGGTAGTCCCACGCCTCACCGGTGGCCGAGTAGTCCTCGCGGACCGTCCCCCACTGGCGGTCCGAGAGGTAGGGACCCCAGCGCTTCCAGTTCCTGGTCCGCTGGCCGTCCTCCAGCAGGCGCTGCGACTCGGGATCCATCGCCCGGGGGTCGGACACGGTGCGCTAGCCAACCAGCACACGTCGCTCCCTGCAATGGGAGATCAGCGGCAAGAAACGGCAAGCGGAGCCGCCGGTCGCTAGTGAGAATGTCCGTCGCATGAGCGCCACCGGTTCCACATCGTCGACCAGTCGTTTCGCGGTGGGGCTCGCCCTCTTCTCCCTCTACGTCATCTGGGGCTCGACCTACCTCGCGATGCGGGTGGCCATGGAGGGCTTCGGCCCGTTCACCATGGCCGCGATCCGGTTCCTGGTCGCCGGGGTGCTGATGCTGGCCATCGCCCGCGCCCGGGGCGAGGCGTTCCCGACCCGCATCCAGTGGCGCAACGCACTCTTCATCGGGACGCTGCTCCTGGCCTGCGGAAACGGCGGCGTCGCCATCGCGGAGCAGACCGTCAGCTCTGGCCTGGCGGCGCTGATGGTCGCGGTGGTGCCACTGTGGATGGCGCTCTTCAGCGGCCTCTGGGGCAGGTGGCCTGCCACCAAGGACTGGTTCGCGCTCGCACTCGGGTTCGGGGGCATCCTCTTCCTGAACCTCGGCGGCGAGCTGCGGGGAAGCCTCGGAGGCGTGGCGGTGCTCATGTTCGCCACTGCCTCGTGGGCCTTTGGCTCGCTCTGGAGCCGGCGGCTCGACCTGCCGAAGGGAATGATGGCCCCGGGGGCGGAGATGTTCACCGCCGGGCTGGTCCTCGTCGTCTTCAGCCTGATTCACGGCGAGCACCTGCCGGCGGTCGTCCCCGGACGGGCCATCGCTGCGATCGGCTACCTGATCGTCTTCGGATCGCTGGTGGCGTACACCGCGTACCTGTACCTGCTCGCGCACACGCCGGTCACGGTCGCCTCGAGCTACGCCTACATCAATCCGCTGGTGGCGCTGGCGCTGGGCGCGGCGCTCTACGGCGAGCACCTCCCGCAGGCGCTGCTCGTCGCGGTTCCGCTCATCCTCATCGCGGTGGCAATCGTGCTCCGCCCGTCGCCGGACCGCGGCGCGCGACCGGTTCCCGCGCTCAGAACTCCACGCCCCAACCGAGGGTGAGGCGAGCGGGAGTTCCCGCATCCGGGCGCTGCAGCGGCGCGGGTTCGCCCGTGGTCCCGACGAAGGTGAAGACGCGCTGGTCCCGCGGCTGGAGCCAGCGGAGCACGCAGGCCACCGCCGCGAGGAATGCGCCGTCCTGCTGCTGTGGCGCGGTCAGCTCGGAGCCCTTGCGCGCGCCCTCGGTGAGGGACAGCCGCGCCTCGATCCACCGGGGGAACCCCGACTCGGTGGTGTGCACCTCCAGCCGGTACACCAGCCGCGTCTTGCCCGGCGCGGGCGCGTCGAGCGCGTTGCCGCGGGTGAGCGACAGACCGGCCCCGAGGGCGCCTCCCTGGCGCACGCGTCCGAGGCCCACCGAGACGGCGGTCTCCGCGGGCCGGGCCGCGGGAGCGAAGGGTTTCGACTCGACGGGCGGCGCAATGACGGGGCCGGCGGCGAGGACGAGCGCGGTGATCCAACCCATCTAGCGACGCCTCCCTCCGGGTCCGGCCGGCGCAGGCCCCGGAGCGGCCGAGCCTGGGTCCCCACGGCCCACTCCCGCGCCGACGGCGCCCTTATACCCCTCTCCCGGGCCCGCAGTCGCCCCGCTCCCGTCCATCAGGCCGGACCGTGGAAGCACCAGGATGGCGCGGGTGCCGGCCCCGGGCTCGGACCCGAGCTCGAGGCGACCCCCGTGGGCCTCGGCGATGCTGCGGGCGAGCGAGAGGCCCAGCCCGAAGCCGCCGGTGCTCCGGCTGCGGCTCCGATCCGCCCGGAAGAAGGGCGTGAAGACGCGGGGAAGGTCCTCCGGCGCGATGCCGGCCCCGTGGTCCTCCACGGTGAAGGTGACCTCGTCCGTCACGCCGTCGACACCGAGGCGGATCCACCCCGCCGACGGGGGCGAGTACTTGGCCGCGTTGTCCAGCAAGTTGTTCAGGACCCGCCCGACGAGCCCCGAGTCGGCCTCCAGCCGTCCTGCCGATTCCGCCACCGCGGTGTCGAGGCGGTGCTCGGGGTGAACCGAGAGGAAGCGCTCGGCGGCGGTCGCCACCAGCGCGGCGGCCTCGACGGACGCGGGCCGGAGCGCGGGGGAGCCGGGAGCGGACTGGCCCAGCTCGAGCCGCGCCGCCGTCAGGAGCTCGTCCACCAGCCGCTCCAGCTCACCCAGGTCGTCGGTGATGTCGGCGAGCGAGGCGCGGGCGGTGGCCACGTCGCCCTCCTCCGCGAGCTCGAGCGCCACCCGGATGCGGGAGAGGGGCGTGCGGAGCTCGTGCGACACGCCGGCGAGAAGCGCCTTCTCCGAGCGGAGCAGCGTCATCACCCGATCGGCCATCGCGTCGAACGCGCGGCCGACCTCGCCGAGCTCGTCGGTGCGGACCAGACCGGCGCGCGCGTCGAGGTTTCCCGCGCCGAGGCGGGTCGCCGCCGCGGAGAGCGTGCCCAGCGGACGGGAGATGGAGCGGGCGAGCAGCACGGAGCTGAGGCCGAGCGTCGCGAGCACCAGCCCGGCCACCGTCGCCAGCTGCCAGGGCGGAGGCATGGGCGGCCGGATGTCGAGCACCGCCCAGGCCTGGAGCGGCGGCGGAGGCGGCATCACCCCGAAGGGACCGGGAGGAGGCGGACCCATCTCGCCGGGCCCCTGCAGACGCAGCGGGATGTCCGGTGGGCCGACCACCACCGGCCCTCCCGGCGGGCCCGCGCGCACCGGTCCTCCCGGAGGCGGCTGAAACGGAGGACCGACCCGCATCGCGATGCCGTGCGGTGGACGCGGCGGCCGCGACAGCGGCAGCACGAGTAGCCGCCGGGCGTCCTGCGCCGACGCCGTGCCCGGGTCCTCGGGGAGGGCGAGCGGCGGTGCCACGTTGGATGCAAGCAGGGTGCGGTCCGGTCGGTAGAGCGTCATCCGCGCCCCGGCGGTGTCGCGAAGCTGCGCGAGCGCGCGCTCCAGGCCGGAGCTGTCGTGGAGCACCGGGAGGATCTGCTCCACCACGTACTCGCCTTGCCCCCGGATCCACGAGTCCGGGATGCGCGTCTGGCGGACGAGGACCGCGACGCCGGCCATCACCACCAGCAGCTGGGCGAGGCACACCAGCCAGATCCGCACCACCAGCCGCCCACGGAGCGGCGCACGCACTGCGGCGGCCGGAGGGGGCGGGCTCACGCCGGACGGTCCGCGGCGAGCATGTACCCAACGCCGCGCACGGTGATCAGCCAGCGCGGTGACCGCGCGTCGTCGCCCAGCTTCGCCCTGAGGTGAGAGACGTGCACGTCGATGCTCCGGTCGAACGCCTCGTCCGCGCTGCCGTGCACCAGATCCAGCAGCTGCTCGCGGCTGAGCACGCGGCCGGCGCGCTCGGCGAGCACCTTCAACAGATGGAACTCGAGGGTGGTGAGCCCGAGCTCCACGCTCCCCAGCATCACCCGCATCGACGCCGGGTCGACGGTGAGCGGGCCCACGGTGATCGGCCGGTTCGAGGGACCGGCGCGGCCGCGCGAGCGACGGGCCTGGGCGCGGATGCGCGCCAGCAGCTCGCGGGAGCTGAAGGGCTTGGGCACGTAGTCGTCCGCTCCGGCCTCGAGGCCGAGCACGCGGTCCGCCTCCTCGCCGCGGGCGGTGACCATGATGATCGGCACGTCGGCCCGGGCGCGGAGCTGGCGGCAGAGCTCGACGCCGTCGACGTGCGGAAGCATCAGATCCAGCAACACCACGTCCGGCCAGGTCTTGAAGACCTGCGACAGGCCCTCGCGGCCGTCGCTGGCCAGCGTGACCACCACCCCGTGCGATTCTAGATAACGCTGCGTCAGCCGGGCGAGCCGCTCGTCGTCCTCGACGTAGACGACGGAGATGTGCTCCGGGACGGTCATCGGCCTCCCACCCTAACGCCTGCACCCGTACCCGGGGATGGCCGGAAACATCTCTTCACACTCGCCGGGCCGCTGGTACCGTCGAGCGGTGTCGCTCGTCCTGCTCCTGGTTCTCGGTGCCTCCTCGGCCGACGTGGTCTGCCTCGTCGCCGGCGTCTGCACGCCGATCACCCGGGTCGGACGCCAGGACGGGGTGGAGGTGGTCCGGCACACCGAGCGCCTACCAGCGCGGATCGAGGCGGGCGCGCCCTTCGCCGGATGGATGACCTGGCCGCACCCTCCGGACGCGGTCCGCCGCCGGGTCGAGCAGGGGCAGCCGGTCGAGCTCCGCGCCGTGCTTCCCGCGGCGCGGCTCCGGCTGGCGGTGGCGCCAGGGCTGGGGACGGAAGGGACCGAGCCCGGGGTGCTCGCCTTCCTCTCCGCGGATCCGCTCGCCGGCGCGAAGGAGCCCCTCACCCTTCCGGAGGCCGTCGCGGCCGCCGAGTCGCTCGACCTGCTCACCCCGGCCCAGAAGTCCGAGGTCGGCAAGTGGCGGTCCGCCGCCTCGAGCTGGCAGACGCGACTGGCCAGCGAATGGACCGCCTTCACCCACGCGCCAAGGACGGCGGCCGTTCGCTCGAAGCTCCTCGACACCCTGGGCGCGCAACCCGTGCCTCCCACGCCTGAGCGATTCCTGACCGAGGCCCAGCGCACCGAGCTCCGCCGCCGTGGCCACGCGCTCGAGGGTCGCATCGCGGTGGAGGACCTGACGGGTGACGCCTACCGCCTGCGCGTCGAGGCGGTGCCGCTGGATCAGCTGGTCGAGGAGTGGAACGCCGGCCTGCACGGCCTCGTGGGCCGGCTGGAGCGGCTCCCGCGGCCGAAGCTCCTCATCCGGCGCGGACACCGGCACGACGAGGTGAGCTTCACGATGGACGTGCGGTCGGACGGCGACGAGACGCGGGTGTCGCAGGTGTCGCGCCGGCTCCTGGCGATCCCGGGACTGGACACCGACGGCACCCAGCTCCCTCCGCCCGGGCTCTGAACGGCGCTCGCGGCCAGCCGCGCGGCACGATCGGACTTGCCTCGGCACGCCGTCCGGGCAGTCTTCGAGGCCAAGGCATGCTCTCCCCCGTCCTGATCTCCCTGCTGGTCGGCGTCACGCCCGCGCCGGCCCGCTTCGACGGCGCGGGGCGGAGCATCGGCGCCCCGCTGAGCGAGCGCACCGCAAGCTACGTCATCGAGGCCCGGTACGACCCCGCGGAGCGGAAGGTCACCGGCACCGCGCGGCTCACCTGGACCAACCGCAGCGCCATCCCGCAGTCCACGCTGTGGTTCCACGCGTACTGGAACGCCTTCAAGAACGCCGACAGCACCTTCGCCCGCGAGGCCATCCGCGGCGGAGGCGTGCGCTCCGACACCGGCGGGTACGGCCGCGAGGACTGGGGATGGACCGAGCTGCGCTCGGCGCGGCTCCCCGACGGGACCGACCTCCGCCCCACGCTCCGCTGGGAGCACCCCGACGACGACAACGCCGCCGACCAGACCGTCTTCACGCTCACCCTTCCGGCGCCGGTCCCGCCGCACGGGACCGTGAGCCTCGACCTCGCCTGGGAAGCGCGGGCTCCGAAGCTCGCCGCCCGCACCGGCGTCGAGGGCAAGTACACGCTCTTCGGGCAGTGGTTCCCGAAGATCGGCGTTCTCGAGGTGCCACCGCAGCGGGGCGTGCGCACGCCCACCTGGAACTGCCACCAGTTCCACGCCCGCAGCGAGTTCTACGCCGACTTCGGCAGCTACGACGTCGCGCTCACCGTCCCTCGAAAGATGGTGGTGGGAGCGACCGGCGTCCGCACCGGCCGCGCCGAGAACGCGGACGGAACCGTCACCCACCGCTTCCACCAGGACGACGTCATCGACTTCGCCTGGACCGCGTGGGAGGGCGCCGTGGAGGTGAGCGACGTCTTCCGTAGCGAGGGGCTACCCGAGGTCGCGCTCACCGTGCTCGTGCCCGCGGACGCACGCGCTTCCGCACCGCAGATCCTCGGCGCGGCGAAGGCCACCCTCGAGCACGCCGGACGCCACTGGCTCCCCTACCCCTATCCACACCTGACGCTGGTCGGCCCGCCGCCTGGAGCCAACCTCCTCTCTGGAGGAATGGAGTACCCCACCTTCGTCACCTCTTACGCGCGGACCGATCCGGTCGCGCCGGTGGATCCCGTCATCTGGGAGGTCACCATCCACGAGGTCGCCCACAACTGGTGGCAGGGAATGGTGGCCTCCAACGAGTTCGAGGAGGCCTGGCTCGACGAGGGCGTCACCACCTGGGCGACCACCGAGGTCTTCGACGCGCTCGGGATGCGGTGGGATCTCGCGGTGTTCCTGCCCCCGGGCACGCGCTGGCCGCTCGGGCCGTTCGTCCGCACCTCGATCCCCGAGCGCGAGATTCGGGGGCATCCGTCCGTGCCGCGCGCCTGGTCCACCATCGTTCGCCCGGTCTGGCTCTTCCGGACCGAGAGCGAGGAAGGCCGGGCCGTCTACGGGCGCGCCGCGGCGGCGCTGTGGATGCTGGAGCGCGAGGTGGGGCGCGAGACGTTCGCCCGCGTCATGCGCACCTACGCCGAGCGGTGGGCGTTCCACCATCCCTCGACCGACGACTTCCTGAACGTGGCGTCCGAGGTCTCGGGGAAGGATCTGCGACCGCTGGGGAACGCGCTCTTCCGGGGGACCGCGGGCCTCGACGACGAGGTGACCGAGCTCCGCTGCGTCGACGTGCCGCCGGGCGGAGGGACGGGGCTCCACGACGTGGATGGAGGGACGCCGGTCTTCCGGACGGCGGGAGCGCACACCGACGCCTGGTGCGAGGTGCTGGTGGACCGGAACGGCGATCTGCGCGTGCCCCTCGAGGTGCAGCTCACCTTTCAGGATGGAACCCGTCTCCGCCACAAGGTGCCCGAGGGTGACCTCTGGGCGCGCATCCGGACCCAGAGGCCAGGGCCGGGAGGACGGGTGACGCTGGCCGAGGTGCACCCCGACGCGACGCCACCGGTGGACATCGACCCCGTCAACGACGCGCGCACCCGCGAGGGAACTCCAGCTCCCGCGCTCGGCCTGACCGGGTGGTTCTTCTACGCCGCGCAGCTCCTCGCCGCCGCCGTGGGGTCGCTCCTGTGAGGCGCCTCGTCGACGCGCTCCGGGTGGGCTTCCGCGAGTGGCGCACGGTGGCAGTTCTCCTGTGGGCCAACTGGCTGGTGGCGGGCCTCATGGTCGCCCCCTCCATCCCGCGCCTCGTCGCAGCCTTCGGCCACGCGCCTCGCGCGGTGGGCCGCCCGCTGCTGTCGTTCGAGCAGCTCTTCGGCCTCGGCCCGGTCTTCGTCCACGGCGGGACGCCGTCCGTCGGCGCGCCGCTGCTGCTCCTGGTCGTCCTGCAGACGTTCCTGGTGGGTGGGGTGGTCTGGCGCGCGTGCTCGAACGGACCCTTCCGCCTCGGGGCGTTCATGGGTCAGGCCGGACGGCTGGTGGGACGCAACGCGCGGCTCTACCTCTGGCTGCTCTTGCTCCTCGGGGTCGCGGCCCTCGTTCCAGTTCTCCTGGCGATCCCGATGCACGTGTTCGGACTCCACACGGTCTTCACCACGTCGGCCGACGGCTGGGTCTTCGGCCGCCCGTTCACCGTCGTCAGCGTGCTCCACCTCGCCGTGGTGGCGCTGGCGTTCGGTCTGTGGAGGCTCTCGCTCGAGGTGGGCCGGGTGCTGCTCTTCCGCGACGACCTCCACACCACGCGGCGGGCCGCCTGGCGGGCGGTTCGGCTCGTCATCCGGGCGCCTGGGGCCGTCGCGCTCTACACCGTGCTCGGGGCGCTGGCCACGCTGGCCCTCCTCCTCCTCGCCCGGGTGCACGCGGTGCTGCCGGAGGGGAGCGTCGGCCTCGCGCTGCTCGCCCTCGGCATGGGTCAGGGGGTGGTCTGGGCGCGCCTGGCGTTCCAGGTGGCCGGGACGCGGTTCGCCGCGGCCCTCGTCGAATCCACCGAGGTCGGGCCCCCGTGCGGCATGCACCCGGCAGAGTCGGCGGACCCCGTCCCTACCGCCTGACAGTCCGCCGTCCGGGGGGTCTCGGCCGCCCCGCCGGGTGCTTACCGTAGGGGGAGAGATGAGTCGCCAGCAGCAGCCCACTGTCACCCACATGGCATCGACTTGTCCCCGGGATGAGGAGAGTCGATGCGGCTGAACGTCGGGAAACGTTTCGGCGTCCACGTGCGCGCGCTGCGCCACGGCCGGCAGCTGACCCAGGAGCAGCTCGCCGAGCGGAGCGAGCTCTCGGTCGACGCGATCCGCCGGATCGAGCGCGGAGCCTTCTCGCCGTCGCTGGAGACGGTGAACAAGCTCGCCTCGGGACTGGATGTGTCGCTCCGGACGCTGTTCAACGACTTCGACCGGGATCGCCGCGACCAGGTGGCGGAGCTCTGCGACTACCTGGGCAACCGCAACCGGACCGAGCTGCGGATGGTCTGGCGGGTCATCCGCGCGATGTTCGAGCGGGCCTGACCGCCGCGCGGTCCGCCGGCTTGCGAACGGTGAAGCCCACCCGCGCGCCGCCTCCGCCCCGGTTCTCCGAGAAGGTCGTTCCACCGTGCGCCTCGGCGATGCGCCGGACGAGCGCGAGACCGAGCCCGAGCCCATCGCTGGTGTCGCCGCGCTGGAAGGGATGAAACACGCGCTCGCCGCCCTCGGGCAGCCCCGGCCCGCCGTCCTCCACCGAGAACCGCACCACCCCGTCGGGGGTGTCCACCCGGAGCCGGGTCACCCCGCCTCCGTGGACACGCGCATTCTCCAGGAGGTTGGAGAGCGCGCGCTGCAGCAGGGTCGGGTCACCCTCCAGCGCCACTGGACCGGGCTCCACCTGCAGCAGGGTCCCCGGAAGGGCGGCCCGCTCCAGCGCCCGCGCGCCGAGGTCTCCGGCGTCGAGCGGCACCCGGGCCATGGCGGTGAAGTCCAGCCGCGCCGAGGCGAGCAGCTCGCCCACCAGCGCGTCCATCTCCAGCACCTCGTGCTCCAGCTGGTCGAGCACCGACATGTCGCCGCCTCGCCCGAGCTCGAGGAGCAGGCGAACGCGGGCCAGCGGCGTTCGCAGCTCGTGGCTCACCGCGGCCAGGAGCTCGCGCTGGTCCCTGAGCTGCCGCTCGATGCGCTCGGCCATCCCGTTCATCACCTCGGCCAGTGAACGCACCTCACCCCGGGCGAAGCGGACGTCGAAGCGGCTCTGCAGCCGCCCCTCGCCCAGGTCGCGCGCGACGCGGGTGAGCTCCTCGAGCGGCCAGGCCAGCTTCCAGGCGATGCGGCCGGAGATCGCCCACAGCGTGCACAGCGCCACGGCCACCGCGAGGAGGACCGTCCAGCCGCTGCCACCCCGCGGCCACGGATGCACCCGCACCGTGCCAACCTGCACGCCCTCCCGGAGCACGGGCGCACTCGCGGCCCAGTGAACCGTCGGCGGCCCGAAGCGGCCAATCTGCTTGCCGCTGGCATCCTCCAGCGCGATTGACCAGCCCAGCCGCTCGGCGATCTCGGACGCCCACGCCTCGCGCTGGGGGGGACTGTCCCAGACGTGCGCGGCCTGCGCACCGATGAGCGCCTGCACGTTGTCCCACTGCGCCCGCGTCGTTCCCCGGAACCTGTCCAGCACGCTGGTGACCGCCATGACGACGAGGGCGGTGACGACGATGGAGACTCCGAACCAGACGAACAGCCTCCGCTGCATCCGGGCGCGGTTGCGCCACTTCACCAGATCTGGCCAGCGGCTCCGGTGGTGCCAGGGGTGGCAGGGCGGGACCACGGCTCACTGCTCCCGGCTGAGCACGTAGCCGACGCCGCGCACCGTCTTGATGCGCCGGGGCGAGCGCGGGTCGTCGCCGAGCTTCGCGCGGAGATGCGAGATGTGGACGTCCACCGTGCGCTCGCCCACCACCACGTCGCTCCGGCCCGCCTCGGCGAGGAGCGCATCGCGGGGGATGACCCGACCGGCACGGCGCATGAGCGCGACGAGGATGTCGAACTCCAGGCCGGTGAGGTCCACCTGCTTGCCCTCCACCGTCGCCAGACGCGCGCCGACGTCGACCTGCACGTCGCACACGGCGAGCTTCTCGCTCACCGCCTCGGGAGAGCTCCGGCGGAGCACCGCGCGCAGGCGCGCCAGCAGCTCGCGCGGGCTGAAGGGCTTCGGCACGTAGTCGTCCGCGCCGATCTCCAGCCCCACGACGCGGTCGGTCTCGTCGCCCTTGGCGGTGAGCATGAGAATCGGCACCCGGTTCCGCGTCCGGATGCGGCGGAGCACCTCCAGCCCGTCCATGCCCGGGAGCATGATGTCCAGGAGCACGGCGTCGAAGGCGGAGGTGTCCAGCGCCTGGATGCCGCTCGGTCCGTCGTAGGCCGGCGTCACCTGGACGCCGTTCTGACCGAGCCAGCTCACGAGCAATTCCTGGAGCCGGCGGTCATCGTCGATGCACAGCACCCGGACGGACATGGCGAGGGAGGACTCTAACGTCCTGCCTCGTCGGGAGACACGAAAGCGGGGGGTTGCCTGGCCGGCGCGCCCCGTGCGGCGTCCACGCACAGCCCGGCGACATGGCGCTCCCAGGCCAGCCGATGCTCCCAGTGCCGCATCCGGAGCGCGTGGAATCCGGAGCCGAAGCCGAGGAACACCCCGGCGGTGAGAAGCACGATGCGCAGCTCACGTCTCATGGTCATTCCTCCTCACCACCGCCGGCGCCGGCCGGAGGCGAGCAGATCCGCCAGCTCGGCGCGCTGACGCGAATCCAGCGCCTCGTGAACACGGGCCGCCTGCCCGCGCAGCGTCTCGCGCACGCCGGCCATCCGTGCCTCGGCGCGGGCAAAGGCCTCCTCCAGCGCCGCCGCGTCGAAGGCCTCGCCGCGGATGCTGCGGGCCACGTCGGACCGCATCCGCTCGGCGTCGTCGTGCCAGCCCCGCATCGTGCCGCGGAGCGCCTCGGCCGCCTCGGCGATCACCTTCTCCTGCCCGGGCGAGGTGTCCATGCGCTCGAACAGCCAGCGAAGCGGTCCGCGCCCACCGGCATGGCCCGAACCGTTCCACCCGCCCCAGCGGCGCCGGCCCCAGGGACCCCCGTGGCCGTGGGCGTACGCCCATCCCCCGCCGCGCATCGTCCGGGCGAGGCCGTAGAGGCACAGCGCGCCCACCAGAAAACCCCACATCTCGTCTTCTCCAGTCGGGGGCGACTGGATTGTCGCCCACGGGGAGAGAGCTAAGCGGGCGGTGTGAAGCGCCGGCCCGGACCCGGGTGAAGAAGTGCAAACAAGGGGGGTCAGCGCGGGGTGGCGGGGACCCCCGCCTCGAGCCGCTCGGCCTGCTCGCGGATGCTTGCTGCCTGGGGAGGGAGGCGCACCCAGCCGGCGGTGTGCTCGGTGCGGGCGTACCACTCGTTGCCGGCGCGGGCGACCTCGAGGAACCCGAGCGGCCGGCGGTCGCGGGTGTAGTCCACGCGGACCGCGACGACGGGCGTGCCATCGCGCGGCGTCTCGCCACGCCCGAGCACCTCCAGCGGCGAGAGGCGAAACAGCCGATCTGCCCACGCGGTCGCCTCGGGGCTCGGTGCGTCGGGGTTCTCGGCCGGAGCGATGCGGGTGCTTCCCTGCGCGCGGCGGACCACGAAGGCCTTGGTCCGCCCGTCGAGCTGGAGCTGCAGCGCGTCCGGCTCGTCGGAACGGAAGGTGTGAAGCCGCCGGTCCACCAGGCGGCTCGTGGCGGCCGACAGGTCCTGGATCAGTGAGTCCTGGACGAGCCAGAGGTGCCCGTCCGAGCCGAGGAGGTACGCGCCGGCCGCGCCGGGCGGAGTGGCCACCACGAACTCGACGCTGGCCGCCGAGCGCGTCTCGAGGCGGACCCGCTTGCTGGAGGCCTCGAGCCCGAGCTCGGTCCGTCGCGTCGCGGTGGGAACGCCGAGGTCACGGATGGCCATGGGCGGCGAGACGCGATCGAGGAGCTGCTCGGCGACCTCGTTGCCCCGCAGCTCGCGGGGAGGCGGTGGAGGCGCCTCGCGCATGGCGCGGAGCACGTCGGACACGCCGCCGTCGGTGCGGGCGCGGACGCCGGCGTCGCCGCGGTGGTCCCGGGACGGGTGGCCGGCATCGGGCGCGACGCCGGCATCCGCGCCGACCCCTCCGTCCGGCGCCTGGAGCGACGGGCTGGTCGCGATGCGAACCCACACCCGCCGGTCGGAGTCGGAGTCCCTGGTGACGTCGACCTGGTGCGAGCCGTCGTCCCAGTGCACCGCCCTCACCTCGCCGCGTGAGAGCGAGGCCGCAGGCACCTCGCCCGGGGCCCCTTGCCGCGGAGGACGGGTCCACACCATCGCGGCGAGAGCGAGCGCGCCGGCGGCGACCGCGACCTGGACGAGGACCGGACGCCCCTTCATTCCGCCCTCCTCCGCCGCGTCACCCAGAAGCCCGCGCCCAGGACGGCGAGCGGCGCGAGGAAGACGGTGACGTAGAACCAGGCCACCTCCTGGCCACGGGTGTGCTGGATGGGGAAGTCGGTCTCGCCGCCGGGCGAGCCGAGCGACTCCTCTCCGAGGAGCCAGCGGACGCTGTCCAGCGCGAGCGCCCGGTTACCCTGGCTCGCGTCGAGGACCA
>DASXGF010000476.1:0-4305 GCA_036489275.1 Myxococcaceae bacterium
CGGCGGACGCGGCCTTCGCCCTGCGTTTTGCCAAGCTGGCGACGCAGCTCGTTCCGACCTGGGACCGGACTCCGGCCGACTGGGTCCTCGCTCCAACGTTCACCGTCGGTACCTCGGTCGTCCGGACGCTGCTCGTGGCCGGAACCCTGGCCATCATCGCCCAGTACTTCCGCTCGGCCAGGGTGAAGGCCTGGGCGGCGCTGCAGGACGAGAGCCCCCGGTAAGGACTCGGTTCAGGGAGGACGTCGGTCGATGCGGGCCCGGGTAGACGAGGCGGCGCTCCGGACGATCATCACCTACAAGTGGGTGAAGGGCGTGGTGCAGCTGCTCCTCTTCGCCGCCCTCCTGGGGACCATCGCGCTCGGGCTCGACGACGACCTCGCCCGCTGGGCCCACGAATTTCGCAACCACTCCACCCGGGCGTACGCGATCCTCCTCGGACGGGCGCTCGAGCGGGCGACGACGCCGCGGGGGATCCAGATCACGCTCCTCGCGCTCCTGATCGACGGGACCGTCACCTGCATCGAGGGCTGGGCACTCCAGCGCCGGCACCCCTGGGGGCCCTGGCTGGTGGTGGCGGTCACCGGCTCGCTGCTTCCCTTCGAGGTCTACGAGCTGTTCCACCACTTCCGGTGGATCCGGGTGCTGGTGCTCCTGATCAACGCCGCGGTGGTCGTGTTCCTCGTCTTCCACGCGCGGGGGATGTCCCGGGGGTTCGACGACGAGCCGCCCCGGCCGGGCCCGCCGCGCCGGACGGAGGACACGCCTCGTCCGGGAACGATCCCCGGAGAGCAGCCGCCGCCGGCCTGAGGGCGCTTCAGTTCCTCGGGTCCGCCCACTGCTCGGCGAAGAGCGCCCCGAGCCCGGACGGCACGTCCTCGTCGAGCGGGATGAGCACGCTCCGGGCGTACGGCAGCCGCAGCAGCTCCGAGCGGCCGAGCCCCAGCAGGCGCCCGAGGTGCCCGATCGGCCAGCGCGCCCGGATCTTCTCGAACGCTTCCTCCGACAGCGCGTCGTCCTCGATCTCCGCCTCGTCGTACCGGAGCGTCTCGCCGCCGACGCGGTTCCCCGCCCCGTAGGTCACGACCTGCTCCAGCTCGTCGGGGTCGAAGGCGTAGGCGTGCACCGTCACCCCGAAGGCCGTGGACAGCCGGCCCGCCAGCGCATGGTGCTTGCCGTACCACTGGGCGCCGCGCCGCCCGTAGGTGAACGGGGCGTCGTAGGCGAAGCGGACGACCTTCTTCACCACCGAGACCAGCAGGCCCGCCCCCTCGGACGACTGCTCGTCGGCTTCGAGCGACTCGCGGGCCAGCCGGGGTAGCTCCCCGCCGTCCAGCGTCTCCAGGCGACAAAGGTAGCCGCCGTGCGCTTGAGACCGCGACATTCCACGCGCTTGTACCTGTACCCTGCCTGCTTGCCAACTTCGTGCCGGGACTTAGGGTGATCGCATGCGCATCGAACAGTTCACCCTGAAGGCCCAGGAGGCCATTCAGGCAGGGCAGACCCTCGCGCGCCGGATGGGCTCGCCCGAGTACGAGCCCGAGCATCTCGCGAAGGCGCTGTTCCAGCAGGAGCAAGGCGTCGCCGAGGCCCTCCTCCGCCGCATCGGGACCGACCCCGCCCTGGTCCAGGGCCGCATCGACGAGGCGCTGGAGCGCCTTCCCCGCATCCAGGGCGGTGACGGGAGCCGGCTGAGCCAGCGGCTGCTCCGCGATCTCGACAAGGCCGAGGACGAGGCCAAGCAGCTCAAGGACGAGTACGTCTCCAGCGAGCATCTCCTCATCGCGCTGGCCCAGGACAAGGGCGCGGTCGGGGAGGCCCTCAAGTCGTCGGGGATCACCAAGGACCGCCTCCTCACCGTCCTCAAGGACGTCCGGGGCGGCCGCCGGGTCACGACCCAGGAGGCCGAGGACACCTACCAGGCGCTGGAGAAGTACGGGCGCGACCTCACCGCCGCCGCCCGGGCCGGCAAGCTCGACCCGGTGATCGGCCGCGACGAGGAGATCCGCCGCTGCATCCAGGTGCTGAGCCGGCGCACCAAGAACAACCCCGTGCTGATCGGCGACCCCGGCGTGGGCAAGACCGCCATCGTCGAGGGCCTCGCCCGCCGGATGGTGGACGGCGACGTCCCCGAGGGCCTCAAGGACAAGCGGCTGGTCGCTCTCGACCTGGGCGCGATGGTCGCCGGCGCCAAGTACCGCGGCGAGTTCGAGGAGCGGCTCAAGGCCGTCCTCCAAGAAATCTCCACCGCCGAGGGGCAGATCATCCTCTTCATCGACGAGCTCCACACCCTGGTCGGCGCGGGCAAGGCCGAGGGAGCGATGGACGCCGGCAACATGCTCAAGCCGGCGCTGGCCCGCGGCGAGCTGCACTGCATCGGCGCCACCACCCTCGACGAGTACCGCAAGCACATCGAGAAGGATGCCGCCCTCGAGCGCCGGTTCCAGCCGGTGATGGTCGGGGAGCCAAGCGTGCAGGACACCATCAGCATCCTCCGCGGCCTGAAGGAGCGCTACGAGGTGCACCACGGGGTCCGCATCCAGGACTCGGCGCTGGTGGCCGCCGCCACGCTCAGCAACCGGTACATCGCCGACCGCTTCCTCCCCGACAAGGCCATCGACCTGGTCGACGAGGCCGCGAGCCGCCTGCGCATCGAGATCGACTCGATGCCCCAGGAGATCGACGACATCCGCCGCCGCGTCACCCAGCTGGAGATCGAGCGCGAGGGCCTGAAGAAGGAGACCGACGTCAACTCCCGCGAGCGGCTGCAGCAGATCGAGCGGTCGCTGGCCGACCTCAACGAGCAGTTCAGCCAGATGAAGGCCCACTGGGAGGCGGAGAAGGCCGCCATCCAGAAGATCCGCTCGGTCAAGGAGCGGATCGAGAAGGCCAGGGCCGATCAGGCCACCGCCGAGCGGCAGGCCGACCTCAACAAGGCCGCGGAGATCAAGTTCGGCATCCTCCCCAGCCTCCAGAAGGAGCTGGAGCAGCAGAACGCCGCCCTGAACGAGCTGCAGAAGAAGCAGCGCTTCCTCAAGGAGGAGGTCGACGCCGAGGACATCGCCGAGGTCGTCGCCAAGTGGACCCACATTCCGGTCAGCCGGCTAATGGAGGGCGAGGTCCAGAAGCTCGTCCACATGGAGGAGCGCCTGGAGCAGCGGGTCATCGGACAGCGCCCGGCCATCGAGGCAGTCAGCAACGCCATCCGCCGCGCCAGGAGCGGGCTGCAGGACCCCAACCGCCCCATCGGCTCGTTCATCTTCCTCGGCCCCACCGGCGTGGGGAAGACCGAGACCGCAAAGGCGCTGGCCGAGTTCCTCTTCGACGACGAGAACGCGCTCATCCGCATCGACATGTCCGAGTACATGGAGAAGCACGCGGTCTCGCGGCTGATCGGCGCCCCTCCGGGCTACGTGGGCTACGAGGAGGGCGGACAGCTCTCCGAGGCGGTGCGCCGCCGGCCCTACTCGGTGGTGCTCTTCGACGAGATCGAGAAGGCCCATCAGGACGTGTTCAACGTCCTCCTCCAGATCCTCGACGACGGCCGGCTCACCGACAGCCAGGGACGGACCGTGGACTTCAAGAACACGGTGCTGATCATGACCTCCAACATCGGCAGCCAGGCGCTGCAGATCGGAATGGAGGGCAAGGACCATCTGGACGAGGCCACCCGCTCCCGGGTGATGGACGCGCTCCGGCAGCATTTCCGGCCCGAGTTCCTCAACCGGATCGACGAGATCGTCGTCTTCGAGCCGCTGCACCGGGAGCAGATCGGCCGCATCGTCGACATCCAGCTCGGACGGCTCCGCAAGCTGCTCGAGGACCGGCGGCTGACCCTCGAGATCACGCCGTCGGCGGTGTCCTTCCTCGCCGAGCACGGCTACGACCCGGTCTACGGCGCGCGGCCGCTGAAGCGGGCGATCCAGAAGTACCTGCAGGATCCGCTCGCCCTCAAGGTTCTCTCCGGGGAATACGTCGCCGGGGACACCGTCCTCGTCGACGCGGGCAAGGGCGCGCTCCGGTTCAGCAAGCCGGGCGCGGCCTAACGCCGAAACCACTTGTATCGACGCGTCCCTCGCTGGTCTTCACGGCCGATCTCCGCGTCGCTCCTCCGTCACGTAGCGAGAGCTACGCTCCGTCGTCGCTCCTAGACCTCGGCCGCGAATCCGGCGCGATCATCCGGTCAATACAAGTGGTCTCGGCGTTGGCGCACTACAGCCCCAGGCACTGCTCGAGCGGCGGGTTCCGGTGTCCGGTCGGCACGCGCACCGGCGTCCCGCCGTCGAGCGTCACCACGTAGTCGCC
>DASXGF010000504.1:0-5561 GCA_036489275.1 Myxococcaceae bacterium
TGGGAACCCGTCCTCTCGAGGCCGCGGACTTCTCCCGCGCCCAATGGGAGGCGGGGCTCGCTGCGGGGACGCGGTACGAGTCCTCGAGTGAGCTCGCCCGGGCGCTGGCCCGCCTTCGCCTCTCCAGCCTGCCTGCCGACACCCTGGAGCGTTTCCCCGCCGACCTGGCCGCGGTGACGCCTGCCGCCGTCCAGGCGGTCGCGGCCGAGTGCCGAAAGACCGCCGCCATTGGGCTGCTCGGGGAGCAGGCGACGCTGGACCGCCTGGTTCCTTCCGGGTGAACGTGGGGCCGTGCCCGAGTACCCCGACGTCACCGTCTATCTGGAGGCGCTCGCCCCGCGCGTGATCGGCCAGTCGCTGGAGGGCATCCGGGTCCGCGGGCCCGCCCTGGTGCGCACTGCCGACCCGCCGCTCCGCGCGGCCACCGGCAAGCGGGTGACCGCGCTCCGCCGCCAGGGGAAGCGGCTCATCTTCGTGCTGGAGGACGACCTGTTCCTCGTCCTGCACCTCATGATCGCCGGGCGGCTGCACTGGAAACCCCGCGGCGCGCCGGTGCCGGGCCGGATCGGCCTCGCGGCCTTCGACTTTCCCACCGGGACCCTGACCCTCACCGAGGCCAGCCCGAAGAAGCGCGCCCAGCTCTGGCTCCTCCGCGGAGAGGACGCGGTCCGGGCGCTCGACCGGGGCGGGATCGACCCGACGGAGTCGACGCTCGAGCAGTTCGCCGCCGCGCTCCGCCGCGAGAACCACACCCTCAAGCGCGCGCTCACCGACCCGCGGCTGTTCAGTGGCATCGGCAACGCCTACTCGGACGAGATCCTCCACGCGGCCCGCCTCTCGCCGGTGGCGCTGTCGCAACGCCTGGACGACGCGGAGGTGGCGACGCTGTACGAGAAGACCCGGGAGGTGCTCCGGACCTGGACCGACCGGCTCCGGAAGGAGACCGGCGACGGCTTCCCGGAGAAGGTGACCGCGTTCCGCGAGGGCATGGCGGTGCACGGCCGCTACAGGAAGCCCTGTCCCGACTGCGGCTCGCCGGTGCAGCGCATCGTCCACGCCGACAACGAGACCAACTACTGCGCCACCTGCCAGACCGGCGGGCGGCTCCTCGCCGATCGCTCCCTGTCGCGCCTCCTCAAGGAGGACTGGCCGCGGAGCCTCGAGGAGATGGAGGAGAGTCGGGCCGCCACCCGCAGCCGGATGCAGGGGCCGGGGTAGGTGCAGCGAGCGGGCCTGACCGGGCTGCCGGCGGGGTCCGGACGTGCAATCGGCCGTCCCGACAGACGTCATGCTCCCGGGGTACTCGCGAGGAGCCTGGCACCGGCATGGGGATGCGCATCGACGTCCTGGAGGGCGGGAAGATCGCGGCGCTCGCGCTGCGGGCGAACCGTCTCCGCACCCTCCTCACCACGGTGGGAATCGGCATCGGCGTCTGCACGCTGCTGGCCATCGTCGGCATCATCCAGGGGCTGAACACCTCGTTCGCCGACCAGCTGTCGAGCCTCGGCGGCAACTCCATGTACGTCACCAAGTTCCCGTGGATCATCCGCGGCGACTTCTACAAGTACCGGAACCGCCGCGAGCTGACACCGCCTCTGGCCGAGCAGCTGCGCGAGCTCCCCGAGGTCTCCGCCGTCGCGCCGATGACCTTCAAGATCGACGAGGTCAAGTTCGCCAGCGTTCAGCTGGCCAACGTCCGCATCCAGGGCACGACCGCCGACTTCCCCTCCGTCGCCGGCTGGGAGGTCACCACCGGGCGCTTCCTCAACGGCCCCGAGAACGACAACTCGAGCTCGGTGGCCGTGCTGGGAGCCGACGTCGCCGACGGCCTCTTTCCCACCTCCAATCCGCTCGGACAGAGCATCCGGATCGGGAATCGCCCGTTCCGGGTCATCGGCGTCCTGGCCCGGAAGGGGAAGATCCTCGGGCAGAACCAGGACCTGGCCATCCAGGTGCCTCTGCGGACCTTCCTCACCGTCTTCGGCAGCAAGCGCCAGCTCACCATCGGCGTGGCCGCCGCGCCCGGGGTCGATCTCCTGCGGGCGCAGGACCAGGTGGAGATCGCCCTCCGACGCGCGCGGAGCATCGCTCCGGAGAAGGAGAGCGACTTCAGCATCAACCGGCCCGAGCAGCTGGCGAACACCTACGCCCAGCTCACCGGCGCGCTCTACGGCGTGGCGCTCGGGGTGGGTTTCATCACGCTCCTGGTCGGCGGCATCGGAATCATGAACGTGATGCTGGTCTCCGTCCGCGAGCGCACGCGGGAGATCGGCGTCCGGCGGGCGCTCGGCGCGCGACGGCGGACCATCGTGGTGCAGTTCCTCCTCGAGGCGGCGGCAGTCTCGGCGATCGGCGGCACCATCGGGACGCTGCTCGGCCTGGGGCTGGCGAAGGTGGTGTCGATGGCCACGCCGCTGGCGGCCGCGGTGCAGCCGGCGACCATTGCCGGAGGAATCGGTTTCGCGGCGGCGGTGGGTCTGGTCTTCGGGATCTGGCCGGCGGTTCGCGCCGCGCAGCTCGACCCGGTCGAGGCCCTCCGGTACGAGTGAGCGCTACCGGTTCCGGAGCGCCCGGCCCAGGAGCACGTCCAGCTCCTTCCGTGTCTCCTCGTGGATCTGCGTGCCGGAGGTGAAGATTGCGCGCTCCAGCGCCTCCTGACAGGGGCAGCTCGTGGCCAGCGACTGGGCGGCGGGGAGCGCGGCCCGTAGCAGCGAGAGCGCGGCCGTGGTGGTGGCCCGGAGGTTCCCGATGATCTCCTCGAGCAGCCGCTGCCCTCCGAGGTCCTTCGGCTGCGGTCGCCAGCAGTCGTAGTCGGTGACGAGGTTCACCGCCGCGTAGCAGAGCTCGGCCTCCCGGGCGAGCTTGGCCTCGGGCATGAGCGTCATCCCGATGAGGTGCGCACCCCAGCTGCGGTGGAGGTCGCTCTCCGCGCGCGTGGAGAACTGCGGTCCTTCCATGCAGACGTAAGTGGCCCCGTCGTGGACCTTCGTCTCGGAGCGTGCGGAGAGCAGAACCTTCCGCAGGGAGGAGCAGAAGGGCTGGGCGAACTCGACGTGCACCGCGAGATCGTCGAAGAAGGTCGGGTCGCGGCGGAACGTGCGGTCGATGACCTGGTCCGGCACGACCAGCTCTCCCGGATGGATGTCCTCGCGGAGCGAGCCCGCCGCAGAGGTGACCAGGAGATGGGTCACCCCCACCGACTTCAGGGCAAAGACGTTCGCCCGGTAGGGAACCCGGCCCGGCGGGTAGCGGTGGCCGTCGCCATGCCTCGGGAGCAGCGCGACCGGCGCACCTCCGATCTCCACCAGGGTGATCGGCGACGCCGGGGGGCCGAAGGGCGTGTCCACCCGGTGGTGCTCCCCGTAGCCGAGCGAGCCCAGTGCCTCCGCCATTCCGGTGCCACCGATGATGCCGAGCATGGGACGATGCGGCGACGACATGGGGACGTTTCCTCCCGAGGAGCAGGCGTGGAGCGGCCCGGCACGCTAGACGAGGGGCCGGGTACTCACCAAGGAGCACGTCGATGACCGAGGCCGCGCCTGGACTCGCCTTCGAAGACCTCGTGCCGGGGTGGCGGCGGACCTTCCCCCCGCGCACCGTCAGCCGCGAGGACATCGTGCGTTTCGCGAGGGAGTGGGATCCGCAGCCCTTCCACCTGGACGAGGACGCGGCGCGGAAGACCCACTTCGGTGGCCTCGTCGCCAGCGGATGGCATACCGCCTGCCTCGTGATGCGCATCGTCGTCGACGGCCTGCTCGGCGAGAGCACCAGCATGGGGTCTCCGGGCCTGGAGAAGCTCGAGTGGCTCCGACCGGTCCGGCCCGACGACCCGCTCACCCTGACCCTCGAGGTGCTCGAGGCCCGGCCCTCGCGCAGCAAGCCGGACCGCGGCAGCGTGAGGTTCGGCTACGTCCTGGTGAACAGCGCGGGCGAGACCGTCTTCACCCTGCAGGCCTGGGTCATCTTCGGCCGCCGGACGAAAGGCGGCTGACCACCGCCGCCGCGAGTCGCTCCACGCTCACCGGCGCGCTGCCCTCGGCCTTGTTGTTGATGCTGACGTAGGCCGGGCGCCCGTCGGCGATCGCCTCCACCGCGAGGTCGGCGATCTCGCCGCGGACGGTGGGGTTCTCGTTCACCAGCCGGTCGAAGGGCCAGTAGAGCTCGCGCGCCTCCTCGTACCCGAGCTCCGGCGGGAGCATCCAGCGCACCACCAGCGCGCTGCCCGCGCGGGCTCGCATCGTCCAGGCCTGCTGCGACAGGGGTGGCAGGTGCCTCCAGGCCGAAAGCACCGGCACGGCACCCACGTCCTCCAGCACGTCGGCGACGTCGGAGGTGTACAGCTCGCGGTTCCGGAGCTCGACCGCGTACACCGGACCCGGCGGCAGCGCGGCGAGGAAGGCGTGCAGCCGGTCCGCGAAGCGCCCCGGACCCCCGAGCGCCTGCACGTCCTGGGGTGGGAACTGGAAGATCAGCGGCCCGGCCTTCGGGCCGAGGCCCTCCACCATCGGGGCGACCACCAGGTCGCGCGCATAGGCCGGATCCAGGTAGGTCGGGTTCTCCTCGCCCCGGCGCGCGCCGTAGCGCTCGTGCTGCGGGAAGCGGGGAAGGGTCAGCGCCTCGTGCGCCTTCACCAGGAAGCGGAAGTCGTCCGGGACCGCGGCGGCCCAGGCGCGGAACGTCTCGACGGGCACCGGACCGTAGAACGTCCGGTCGACGCCGACTGTGCGGAGGAGCGGGTGCCTGGCATAGGCCGGCAGGCCCTGGCGGGCGAGCCCCTCGGTCGTGCCCTCCCGCGCGTAGACGAGCCCCGTCCACCCGGGAAAGGACCAGGAGCTGGTGCCGAGGCGGAGCTCGGCGGGGAGCTGGTCTCCGAGGGCGCGCTGCGCGTCGGTCACCGGCGCCGGCGCGGGCGGCTCGGGCGGACGCTCTGGCTCGGCGGCGACGCCCGGTGACGGTGCGAACAGCTCCAGCTGCGGATCGGACGGCATCGGCTCCCCGAGCCTCGGCGAAGCGAGGCTCCGGGCTCAAGCATCGGAGCGCCGCTACTTTCCGGATCCGGAGATCCCCGCCACCGGAGGCGGATAGCGCGCGGCGACCTCCTTCATCACCGCGCAGCCGCCGGCGTCGGCCTGCTTGTTGGCGGCGAGCTTCGCGGCGAGCGCCTCGCTCTCCTTGGCCGCCTCGGCTCGGGCCTCCTTCACCGAGCCCGCGTCCGCCTTGGCCTTCACCTGGGCCGTGGAGCTGACGGTGCTCTCCTTGGGGAGGGTCTCCGGCTGGTCACAGAGCTTCGCGTACCCGGCAAAGATGTCCGGGCAGTCGGTGGCCCCGCTCACCGCCACGTCGGTCAGGCAGCGGTCGCGGAGGATCTCCGCCATCCGGGTGTTCGCCGCCTCGGGTGTCGTGGGGTAGGCGAGCCCGGCCATCTTCGGCGCCTTGACCAGCGTGTCCCGGAGTGGCCGCCGCACGGTCCGGAAGTCGGTCATGGTGGTACACACCTCTGCCGCGCGTCCGACCAGCCGGCGGACGTACACTCCGAAGACCTCCCCGGCCTCTTCGATGTC
>DASXGF010000522.1:0-10409 GCA_036489275.1 Myxococcaceae bacterium
AGGAGGCCTTCCCCAGCGCGAGGACCGCCCGGCTCTTCCCCGCCACCCGTCGGGCCAGCGCCCGGGTCGCCGCGTCGAGCTCGGCCCGCGGCACCACCCGGTTGAGCAGGCCCCAGCGCAGCGCCTCCTCCGCCTTCAGCCGATCGCCGGTGAGGAGCAGCTCCAGCGCGCGCTTGCGCCCCACGTGACGCTGGAGCCAGGCGAGCACCATCATTGGAAACAGGCCCACCTCGATCTCCGGCGTTCCCAGCTCGGCCGAGTCCACCGCCACCGCCAGATCGCAGGCCAGCACCAGGCCCAGCCCGCCGCCGAGCGCGTGCCCGTTCACCCGCGCCACCGTCGGCAGCGGCGACGCGGCGAGCGCCTCGAGCAGCGCGCCGTACTCGCGACGGAGCGCGTGCCGGGCGAGGTAACCCCCTTCGGGCATCGCCGCGAGATCTCCGCCGGCGGAGAACACGCGGTCTCCGGCTCCGGTGAGCACCACCACCCGGACCGCGGGATCCGACTCGGCGCGGGCCAGGGCGGCCCGGAGCGCCTGCACCACCTCCGGCGAGAGCGCGTTGCGCGCCGCCGGCCGGTCGATCGTCAGGAGCGCCTGACCGTCTTCAACCTGGGACCGGACCGGTCCTTCTTCCATTTGCCTTCCTCCGGGACGGCGCGAGCACCGTCCAGGAACAGGGAGGTGAGCTGCTCCTGGGCATGCGCGAGGAGCGACGGGTCGCGCGGATCCAGCAGGCCCATGACGAAGCCGGTGAGGCTCATCTCCACCGAGCCGAAGAGCATCGCCGCGCAGAGCGCCGGCTCGAGCCCCGGCCGCAGCTCGCCGCGCGCCCGGGCCCGCTCGAACATCCGCGTCAGGACCCCCAGCACCTCTGCGAAGGCGGTGCGGCGGTTCGCCTCGCCGGTGCTCGGGCTACGGGCGAACTCCAGCACCAGCACCCTCACCCCGCGAGGGTCGATCCGGTACGCCTCGAAGGCGACCTGCGCGATGCGGTGGATCTTCTGCTCCAGCGGCACGCTCGTCTCGGCGGCATCGCGGATGCGCGACAGGAAGCCGCCCCACCCCGCCTCGAACACGAGCTGGAGCAGCTCCTCCTTGTTCTTGAAGTAGTGGTAGACGAGCCCGTAGGCGACGCCTGCCTCACGGGCCACGTCGGCAATGCGGCAGCCGTGGTAGCCCTTGCGCGCGAACACCTCGACCGCGGCGCGAAGGATCGTCTTCCGCCGATCCTGGTCGCGCGCCTCCGCTGCGGTGCTGGCCTTGGTTCCTGCCACGGGTCCCCTCGTTGACTCGAAAGTCAAAACCGGACCCTAGGGGTGCAGCGTCCGGGCGGTCAAGCGAGTGTGAAGCGGGGTGGCCCCTTCAGACGGTGGCCGCCTGGGTGGCGAACATCGCCCGGGCGACGCCGAGCAGCTTTTCCACGTCCCGGCTGTCCAGGTGCCGGGAGCGCACGAACTCCGAGATGGGGCGGAGGAGCTCCTCCCCGTTCGTTCCCTGGGGGGTGGGCTCGACGAACAGCTCGGCGAGGCTCACTCCCAGTGCCTCTGCGAGCGAGGCCAGCGTCTCGACGTGCGCCACGCGTTCACCGCGCTCGATCATCGAGAGAAACGACACGCTGATCTTCGCCCGCTCGGCGAGGTCCTCCTGGGTCCAGCGATCCTGCCGCTGAGTCCGGAGGTCCCGAATCCTTCGACCAATGCGCTTGCCGATGTCAGACACGGTGTGCCCCTGCAGACTGGAAATCCCCGCCCTCCAGAACTTCCCCGGGAGTTGGAGACTTTGACTCTGAGCAAACCTCCTGCAAACCCCGCCCGATGTCCAGCGCGGTCGGCCGCGGACTAGCTGGCGCCGAACGTCCCGAAGTTCTGGATCGTCAGGAGGAAGATCAGGTCTGGAAATCGCCAGTTGAAGGCGCTGGGGACGAAAGGCCCGGTCTGGGGTGGCTGCTGGACGTACTGCCCGAAGGGAGGAGGCAGGCGACCGATGATGTCGAGTCGCCAGCAGTTGCACGCCGGGGCGAAGGAGATGCCGAAGTTCTGCTGTCCGAGCAGGCTGTATTTGCCAGTGGGCGGGGCAGAGGTCGGCGTGTTGGTCGGGGGAGGACCGATCGGATTTCCGTTGGCATCGCGCCGGGTCCAGGTGGCGCCCGGATACAGCGTGCCCGAGTAGGTGAGCCCGAGCCCGAAGACGAGGCTCACCCGGGCGTCGAGGGTGATGGCGCTCTGGCGCTGCCCCGTCCGGAACCCGACCGGTACGGCCGAGCCCACCAGCGCGTCGATGCCCTGCCGCATGTTCCCCGACCCTCCGTAGCGGCCGAGGTCCTCGGCGGAGATCGCCGCCTGGGGCAGGTTCCGCGCCCCGGTCTCCACGTCGCGGTCGAAGAACTGCACCGGGAGGAAGAGCTGGTCGAAGCGAATCGTGGCGCCGAAGCGCGGGGTCTGCACCGCTGCGTAGGCCGCCCAGAGCGCGGGCGCACTGCGCTGGGTGTCGTAGCGGAAGGTCATCCCGGTGCTGAACGGAGCCCATGCCGCGCGCACGCTGACCACGGTGTCGGCCAGCCGGTTCTCCTGGCGGAAGTCGAACTCCTGCGCCAGGTCCACCCGCAGCAGCTCCTGCATCACCGCGCCCGTCCGCCGACTGAGGGTCTGCGTGACACGCGCGACGCCCTGACGCAGCGGCGCCTGGATCAGCGCGCCGTCGAGCTCGTCGTAGAAGCGGTTCTCCACCGGCTGGTTCGCGCCGTTGGGATGGTTTCCCGGGACGCTCCCCCACTGCCCCGGGATCTCCCGGTACTGAAGACTGGGCTGGATGGCGTGGCGGAGCCCATTGGAGAAGGTCCGGGAGACTTCGCTGGAGATCAGGATGTCCCCCACCGCGTAGCCGCGCTGGTCGGTGGTGCGGGTGACCTCGCCGAAGTAGAGGTCCTGGCGGATCCACACGCTCGGGCGGATGCGGAGCCACTCTCCGATGCCCCAGCTGCCGGACAGCTTGGGGACCACGTCGAGCCGCAGCCGGGCCTCGCGCTCGCCGCACTGCCAGACGCGATCTCCCTGGCTGAGGAGATCGCTGGTGGTGTTCGCCGGGCACACTGCGTTCGGCTGCGTCGGGTCGACCAGGGGGGTGGCGCCGAGCTGATAGATGCCGTCGACGCCCTCGTCGCCCGAGTGGCCGTTGAACGGCGCGAGTCGGGTGAAGTCCGTGGTCAGCGACCAGCTGAGGTGCTCGCCCAGCGGACGCGATGGCAGGTCCAGGCGAACCGCGGGCAGCTGCTGGAGCGTGGCCGGCCCGCGGAGCCACTGGCCTCGGTTCGGACCGGTGGAGTTGTCCTGGTGGGGGTCGAGCCCGGTGGTCGGGTACGGCCAGGTGTCGTTGTCGAAGGCGGAGAAGCCACCCCAGGCGAGGTCCTGCCGGGCGGTGACCTCGAAGGAGAGGATGCTGTCCGGCGTCCGGCGATTCACCACCGCCGAGGAGCGCACGTACTGGTTCGCCTGCTGCGCGACGTCGGTCGTCGTGTCCTTCACGATGGCCGCGTCGGAGACGAGGTTCATGTCGAGCCGGGCCGACCACCCGTTGCCGAAGCTCTGCAGCACCGAGCCGTTGAGCGTCCCCCGGAAGCCGCGCGCCTCGTCGAGCACGGCGGTCGTGCCGGGATTCAGGTCCGCCGGCCAGTAGGCGAGGTTTCGCGGGTCGCGGAGCAGCTTCCGGTCGTCGAGGAGGAAGAGCTCGACGTCGCCCTTCGTGTCCCGTGAGTGGGCCCAGCGGACCTCGGTGTCCAGGCTCGGCCCCTTCACTCCGAGGGCGGCCTGACCGGCCACGGGCGCGGTGGACGATCCCCAGGTGTATCCGGGCGTCACCGTCAGGTCCCAGTTGGACGCCACCGCGAAGTACACCGGCTGCGTCACCTGCCAGCCGTTCTGCGCGCTGTGCGCGGGCGTGGTGACCAGCAAGCCCGACTTCTGCGGCTTGAGCGGCACGTCCAGCACTGGAAGCGGGAGAATCGGCACGCCGTAGACGTAGATGACCGGGAGCCACAGCCACGCCCGCTCCCCCGGATGCACGTCCGCCGCGGTCGCCTTGATGCTCCAGTGCGGGTCGAGCGGATTGCAGTCGCAGGGCGTGAAGTCGAGGCCGTCGATCTTGAGGTGGCCCTGGCCGACCCGCTCCACCTTCTCGACCCGGGCGGCCAGCGTGGTGCGCCCGGTGGCGATGAGCTGCTCGGGCGTCGTGGTCTTCAGCAGGGCCTCGGGAGTGGTGTCGGCCTTGAGGAAGAAGCGGCCGTTCACCAGCTTGAGCCAGTTCCCGTCGAGCTCGAGCGTGAGCCCGTCGGCGACGGCCCCGGCCAGCCCGCTGACGGCGTAGCAGTGCCCGCTCGCGGTGACGATGCGCGTGCGCTGGTCGTAGTCGATCTTGTCGGCCTGGATGCGCGCGGTCTCGGTGCGCAGCTCGGCGTTGCCCTGGAGGCGCAGCACGTCCCCGTGGCCGTCGGAGTTCCCCTGGTCCGCCTGGTAGCGCACCGGCTCACCCTCGGCAGGGAGCGGCGTCGTCGGAGCCTGGGCCAGCAGGACGAGAGCGAGGCCGAGCGGGGTCATCGCGGGGCGTGGGCCGCCCCGACCGGCTCAGGGCGCGAACTGCAACGAGACCTCGTTGCCGTCCTGTCGGGCTTGATACTCCACTTTGTCCCGCAAGGTGACGGAGACGCGCACGGTCTTGCCACTCGCTGGACGGGGGGTGATCTCCACGACCGGGCCGCCGAAGAACCGGGTGTCGAGTGCCCGGCGATCGTTGCTCCGCTGGAAGGTGGTGTTCTCCAGCTCCAGGACCACCGTGCGGTCGTCGGCCTGGGAGACGGTGTAGCGCACCGGCTCGCTGGTCCGGATGAAGACCCGCGACTTGTCGGGCGAGAAGCCGACCAGGGTCACCGTCTTGCGCCGGCTGCTGACCTCGGCGCCACCGCTGCTCCCGGCGCTGCTCGGGGCCGGTCGGGCGTCGGAGACCTCCCGCGCCGGGGCCCTCGCAGTCTCCGCCTGGGCGACGACGCTCCGGCTCGCCTCGGAGTGGCGCTGGGCCTCGGCCCGCGCGGCGGCCTCCTCCTGCGCCCTGCGCTGTGCCTCCGCCCGGGCGGCGTCCTCCTGGGCCTTCTTCTGCGCGGCGGCGTTCGCGGCAGCGAGCTTCGCCGCCTCGTCCGATTTGCGCTGGGCCTCGGCGCGCGCGGTGGCCTCCTCCTGCGCCTTGCGCTGCGCCTCTGCCCGCGCCGTGTCCTCCTGGGCCTTCTTCTGCGCGGCGGCGTTCGCCGCGGCGACCTTGGCCGCCTCGTCCGACTTGCGCTGCGCCTCCGCCCGGGCTGCGTCCTCCTGGGCCTTCTTCTGGACGGCGGCGTTCGCGGCGGCGACCTTCGCCGCCTCTTCCTGGGCCTTGCGGTCGGCCTCGACCCGCGCTGCGGCGGCCCGCGCGGCATCCTCCTGCGCCTTTCGATCCGCCTCGGCGCGCGCCTGCGCTTCCGCCCGCGCCTTGTCCTGGGCGACTCGCTCCTGTTCGGCACGGGCCCTGGCCTCGCGGTCGGCCTGCTCCTTCGCCTTCCGCTGCGAGTCGGCGTCGGCGATGGCCTGGCGCTGGCGGGCGAGCTCTGCCTGGCGGTCCCGCTCGGCGACGGCGGCGACGGCGGCGGCCTCGGCGGCCCTCCGGTCGGCGTCCGTCTTGGCGTTGGCCCTCGCGAGCGCATCTCGCGCGGCCTGGTCGTCCGGCTTCGCCGCCGAGGCGGTGGCGGCGGTGGCCAGGGCACGGCCCTGCGCGAGCGCCGTGCTGTCGTTCGCGGCCGGTGCTGGCGCGGCCGGTGCCGACGCGGTGGGAGCGGGCGCGGCCGGCGCAGCGCGGGAGGCGACCGCCGGCGCCGTTCCCGAGCCGACCTTGACCACCAGGGTGTTCCCGCTGGCCTGCACGTCGGGTTCCGCGTCGCGGTCGAAGCCGATGACCACCCGGGCGATGGCGCTCGCGTCGCTGCCGTAGCTCGCGGTCTTGACGGCGGTGATGCGCCCGGTGCCGCTCACCGGCACGTCTTCGGGCACGCCGGAGAACACCGCCTCGCTGATGTCGATGACGAACCGCGGCGGATCGCTCATCGGGAAGGTGGTGAAGCTCGGCTTCTGCGTGCCGACGATCTCCACCGTCCCTCCCTTCACCGACACCTTCTTGATGGTGTTGACCTGGGCATCTGCCGCGCGAGCGCCCGCGCCGGCGAGGAGCACCAGGGCGAGCACTCCGAGCGCGCCGTTCCTCACGGGGTGGATGCTATCCGCCCCACCCCGGTCGGTCCAAAGAACCCCAGGGACGACGCACACCTACACGGTTCAACGGCAGAGACGGGCTGGGTTGTTCGGAGGATCGCGCCGGAATCGCGGCCGAGACCTAGAAGAGAGGAGGGCGCGGGGCCCGGGTCCCATAACCGACGAGCGACGACGGGGTCGGCCGCGAGGGCAAGCGAGGACCGAACGAACCCGGCCCGTTTCTGCCGTCAGGTCTTGAGCCGGGGGAGCGACGGACCGTGCGTGCGGTGCGTCCGCGCGTACTCCACGAGATTCTTCACGTCGTAGCAGATCTGCCGGATGTCGTGCCCCATCGTCAGCTCGATGTGGCTGTTCCCCTTCACCGGCCGCCAGAGGAGGTACTCGCTCCGCGCCGCCCGGTACACGCTCCGCGTCGACTCCACCGAGGCCAGCGGATCCATGTCCCCGAAGATGATCGCCATGGGGACGGAGATGTTCGAGAACCCCTGCTTGTAGTCGTAGCCGGTCCGGTAGCAGGTCAGCTCGCCGCGGCGGATCCACTTCGCGAACTGCTCGAGGACCTTCCGGGGCTCGCGCTCACCGCCCTCGCGGAGGAGCCAGCGGATGTCCGCGCCACTCACCCGGCTGGGGTTGCTGAGCCAGTTCACCCGCCGCGCGAGCGCGTCGTAGACCGGATGCACCTCGGCCCGGGCGATGAGCTTCTCCAGCCACTTCAGCCACTCGTCGACCGGGACGTAGTTGAAGCGCACGAGCGCCTCGACCATCGGCTCCAGGTCACCCCCGGCTGGTAGCCGCGCGAAGCGAGCCGCCCGCGCCCGGAGGAGCCTGCCCAGGGCGAGCAGCCGGCGCTGCAGGTTGACGATGGTCACGCCGGCGTCGACGACCGCGCCGGTGACCGGCGTCGTGAGGGCGAGGAGCCGCAGCAGAAGGAACCCCCGCCCGAGGTCCGCCGGCGCCCCGATGGTGACCAGCCCCTCCAGATCGTCGTGCAGCCCGGCGTACCCGTAGCCGAGCATCCCGCCCATCGAGTGGCCGACGTAGAAGATGCGCGGCCGCCCCGTCCTCTCCTTCACCGCGGCGACGGCCGCCGGAAGGTCGTGGAGGAGGTAGTCGTCGAGGTCCCAGCCGTAGTCGAGGTCCGGCGGGAGCGGGCGTCCGGTCCGCTCGGAGCGCTCGCGCTGGAGCTGCTGGCTGCTCTTGCCGTGGCCCCGGAGCTCGACGATGTGGATGTCGAGACCGAAGTACAGGAGATTCTTGACGAATTCTCCGCTGGTCCAGGTATGGCGGTTCTGGGAGAAGCCGTGGACGAGGAGCAGCGGCTCGCCGAGGAGCGCCTGATGGAACGGCTGCGGCGCGGGCTCATAGCGGGTGACGACCAGCGTCCAGCCGTCGGACGTCTCCACCTCGTACTGGGACTTCCGGTACAGGTCCCGGAACGCGACCTCGTCGACCGTGGGCGGGACGACGGGGACGTGCGCGCGGGGAAGACGCATCGGTGCGGTTGACTTTAGGGTCGGTGCTGCGCCGCGCCAAGCACCATGCGTGGGCCTCGCGGGTCAGCGGGGCGTCGGGGTGTGCTCGAGGAGCGCCTTCACCGCCCCCACCAGATACAGGGAGCCTGCAATCAGCACCCAGGCGTCCGGACCGGCGAGGACCCTTGCGCGGGCAACGGCTTCCTCGGGCGAGGCGGCGACGTCCACCACCGGGCACAGCGAGTGGGCCAGGGCAACGTAGGTGGCCGGATCGAGGCTCCGGGGCGTGGGGACGGGGGTGAAGGTCGCCGAGGCGCACCGGGGCAGCAGCGCCCGGAGCATCGGCTCCACCCGCTTGTCGGAGACGACGCCGAAGACGAGGTGGACCGGACGTCCGGCGTAGGGCGGGGCCTCGAGCGCCGCGACCAGCGCCGCGATGCCGTCCTCGTTGTGGGCGCCGTCGAGCAGGAGCGGCGGATGCCCCGGAATCTGCTCCAGCCGGCCCGGCCACCGTGTCCGCTGCAGCCCGGTGCGGATCGCCTCGTGCTGCAGGAGGAGCCCCTGTCGCTCGAGGAGATGGGCGAGGGTGACCGCGACCGCGGCGTTGTGGTGCTGGTGCGCGCCATGGAGCCCGAGGGCGAGCCCGTCCAGCGCGAGATCCGGACCGCGGTACCGGCCGAGCTCGTCCAGCGAGAAGTCCCGTCCCTCGACGAGCAGCGGCGCCTCGACCGCGGCGGCGACGGCCTCGATGATCGCGAGCGCCTCCGGCCGCTGCTCGGCCACCACCGCGGGAACGCCCTTGCGGAGGATGGCCGCCTTCTCCCGGGCGATGGCCTCGAGCGTGTCGCCGAGGAACTCCATGTGATCCATCCCCACCCGGGCGATGGCGGTGAGGCGAGGCCGGGCGGTTGTCGTCGCGTCCAGCCGCCCGCCGAGGCCCACCTCGAGGATCGCGATGTCTACCTGCTCGCGGGCGAAGTGCTCGAGCGCCACCAGCGTCCCGAGCTCGAAGTAGGTCGCCCCCAGCGCGGCCGGCGACTTGCGCAGCACCTCGACGACGCGACTGCCCAGCGTCTCGTCGTCGATGGCCACCCCGCCCACCTGGATGCGCTCGTTCACCAGGACCAGGTGCGGCGAGGTGTAGAGCCCGACCCTGTGGCCTCCGGAACGGAGGATGGACTCGAGGAAGGCGCAGGTGCTGCCCTTGCCGTTGGTGCCGCCGACCTGCACGGAGCGAAGGCGCAGCTCGGGGTGGCCCAGCTCCTCGAGCGCCTCGTGCATCCGGTCGAGGCCCAGCACCACCGTGGACGGCGAGCGCGACGCCAGGAACTGGAGCCCCTCGTCCGGCGTCCGCGGGGCGTCCATTCAGCCCATCAGACCCAGCAGCGCGCCGAGCTTCGCCCTGAGGTCCTTCCGCGGGACGATGGCGTCCACCATCCCGTGCTCGAGCAGGAACTCGGAGCGCTGGAACCCGTCGGGGAGCTTCTGGCGGATGGTCTGCTCGATGACCCGCGGCCCGGCGAAGCCGATGAGCGCCTTGGGCTCGGCGAGGATGACGTCCCCGAGCCAGGCGAAGCTGGCCGCGACGCCGCCGGTGGTGGGGTGGAGCATCACCGAGATGTACGGCTTCTTGATCTCGCGGAAGCGGGCGATGGCCGCCGAGGTCTTCGCCATCTGCATCAGCGAGAAGATGCCCTCCTGCATGCGCGCGCCGCCCGAGGCGCTGAAGACCACTGCCGCGGAGCGCTGCTCGGTGGCGCGCTCGAAGATCCGGGTCACCTTCTCCCCGACGACCGAGCCCATCGACCCGCCCATGAACTCGAAGACGAAGGCGCCCACGGAGACCGGGTGGCCCTCGATGCGGCCCGTCCCGCCCACGAAGGCGTCTTTCTCGTTCAGCGCGCGGCGGGTGATGCGGAGCCGGTCACGGTACTTCTTGCTGTCGGTGAACCCGAGCGGGTCGGTCGGCTCGAGCTCGCGGTCGGTCTCCTCGAAGGTCCCGTCGTCGAGCACCGCCTGGAGGCGGGTGCGCGCCGGCCAGGGCATGTGGTGGCCGCAGAGCGGGCAGACGTTGAGGTTCTTCTCGATCTCGGCCCGGTAGATGATCTCGTCGCACTCCTCGCACTTCGCCCACAGCCCCTGCATCCGGGAGGGCTGCTGGCGGAGGCTGTCGACCTCCTCGGGCTTGACCGGGGCGATGCGCGGCTTCTTGCTGAACCAGGAGGCCATCGAAGGGCATCGGGCGTAACGGACCCCGGCGGGCGCCGTCAACAGATCCGGCGCGTTAGGGCGCAGTGCGTCGCCGTGGCCACGCCGGTCTCGGCCGAGGCCCACGGCGCCACGGCGGGGACTCCCTCGAACTCGGCTACTGGATCGTCAGGTTCTCGGTGAAGGTGAGGTCATCGCCTGCCATGTCCTGCCCGACGGCGACGATGGTGTGCTGGCCGGGGGTCATCGGCTTGAACATGAAGTAGAAGCCGTCGACCACCGCCGGCTGGCGCTTCCCGGTGACGCAGCTGTCGAACTGGACCATGCTTGGATCGCCCTTGAAGTAGAAGAGGTCGTCCGAGGTGAACCGGTAGCTGAGCGGGTTCACGATGGCGACGCCGTCGAAGGTGATCACGAACGGCGCGGGGTGATCGAAGGCCTGCTTCA